>QFOI01000293.1 GCA_003241175.1 Pseudopedobacter saltans | reverse complement strand
CGGATCAATTAGAGTCGATCAATAGTGATAAATTCAAACCATTTATCAAAATCTTGTTTATCCCAGCAGGATATCAAGTTGCGGTAGATTTTACTGTATTTGAATTGAGCGAGCCTGCTTTGTTTTTCGTTAACACCAATCAATTTTTACAAATTGTAAAAGCTACAAATCAGCATGCGCAGCTGCTGTATTACAATCGAGATTTTTATTGTGTTCAAATACATGATGCAGAGGTTGCCTGTGACGGCATTTTGTTCAATAATGTTCTACAAATGCCCATGGTGAGCATCTCACAGCAAAACCAAGAAACGATTGCAAATTTGCTCTGCCATATAAAAGAGGAATTACAACAACAAGACTCTTCTTCCGAAGAGATGGTCAGAACATACTTAAAACAACTTATCATACACGCAACTAGACTTTGGAAAAAGGACAACCTCGTCAAAAACAAAAAACTTACCATACACACTGACCAAGAGCTTTTCAGGGATTTTGGTCGCCTTGTAGAGATTCACTTTAGGGAAAAACATTCCGTTGCAGACTATGCAGATCTGTTGCACTATGCGCCTAAAACCTTAGCCAACAAATTCAACAAACTTCATTTGGAAAATCCAAATGATTTTATCAAAAACAGAATTGTATTGGAGGCAAAACGCTTACTTATTTATACAGAACTAACCGTCAAAGAAATCGCCTATCAATTGGGATATGATGATCCCGCCTATTTCAACAGACTTTTCGCTCAGAAAGCAGGTTCTTCTCCTGCCCTTTTTAAGAAAAACAACAAAGAATAAAAAAATACACATTAGGGAAAAAAGTACAATAACTTAAGCCAATATGCTATTATTTAGGCATTATTTCGAGTATAACTTTGCGTTATCAAATTATTCAAAACATAAAAAGAATATAAATGAAACGCAATGCAACAGCCGTCTGGAACGGCAACATCAAAGAAGGAAACGGTAATATCACTACACAAAGTACCGTATTGAATCACACTCAATATTCTTTCAATAGTCGCTTTGCTGATGGCATAGGAACGAATCCTGAAGAATTATTGGCCGCAGCACACGCTGGATGTTTTACTATGAAATTGAGTTTGGATTTAACAGAAGCAGGATTTACTCCTGATACTTTGGAAACGCAATCAGTTATCACTTTGGATAATGGAAAAATTACAAAATCTGAATTAACCTTAAAAGCAAAAGTACCTGGTATTTCAGATGAACAATTCCAACAAATCGCTAAAGGAGCTGAACAAACTTGTCCAGTAAGTAATGCTTTTAGTTTCGAAATTTCTTTAAATGCTCAATTAATTAATGCTTAAAAAACTATTAAAATGAAACGTCTTACAAACTTATTTTCCGTCTTATTGTTTTCTTTTTTATTAACCATAAATAATACAACCATGGCACAAACAATTGTTCCTGCAGATCAAGATCCACACATTTTGAAAGATATCAGAAGCTTTTTGAAAGTTCTAAATAGTGGAGATGGCAAACCACTAGAAACCTTATCTCCAAAAGATGCACGTTTGGTTTTGGTAGGTGCGCAAAAATCAGTACAATACGATTATAGTGATATTGAAGAGTCCGAAAAAACAATTACAGAAGATGGTTTGACTGTCAAAATTCATATAGTAAAACCAAAAGGTGCAAAAGATAATTCACCCGTATTTATGTTCTTCCACGGTGGTGGTTGGGTCTTAGGTGATTATCCAACACACAAAAGATTGGTTCGTGATCTAGTAGTAAAAAGTGGTGCAGTTGCCGTATTTCCAGACTATACACCATCTCCAGAAGCGCATTTCCCAGTAGCAATTAACCAAGCATACGCTGCTACAAAATGGGTATCCGAACATGGATCCGAAATCGGAGTTGATGGTAAAAACCTTGCTGTAGCCGGTAATAGTGTTGGAGGTAATATGGCCGCAGTTGTTTCTCTAATGGCAAAAGATAAAAAAGGTCCACATATTAAATATCAAGTATTGTTGTGGCCTGTAACTGATGCAGACTTTACTCGTCCATCTTATACTGAATACGCTCAAGGTCGTTTCTTAACTACACCTTTAATGGAATGGATGTGGGATAATTATGCTCCCAATAAAGCGGACAGAAAAAATATCTATGCGTCTCCATTAGAAGCATCTTTAGATGAGTTGAAAGGTTTGCCTCCAGCATTGGTGCAAGTAGCAGAAAACGATATTTTGCATGATGAAGGTGTTGCGTATGCACGTAAATTAGATGACGCAGGTGTACCTACTACAATCACTGAATACAAAGGATTTATCCATGATTATGGTATGTTAAATCCACTATCACATATCCCAGCAGTACAAACTTCTATCACTCAAGCTGCGGTCGTTTTACACGATGCACTGTTTACAAAATAGAATTTAATTTCACCTTATCAAAAACTCTAATCTTTATTGATTAGAGTTTTTTTGTAAATAATTAAACGTAAAAATGTGCTATTCTTCCGCTGATATGGATAATTGATTTGCTTCCATCCTAGATAATTTTGTATCGTCAAATTGATATAAAACAATTTAAAAATTTAAAACAATGAGCAAAATAATTTTTATTACAGGGGCATCCAAAGGATTTGGCAAATTATGGGCAGAAGCCCTATTGAAACAAGGCAATAAGGTTGTTGCAACGGCTAGAAATACAGATACGTTGAATGATTTAGTTGCTAAATACGGCGATAAAGTATTACCATTAGCATTGGATGTTAACGATAGAAATTCTGTATTTGAAGCGGTGGACAAAGCAGCTAAACATTTCGGGAAAATCGATGTGCTTATCAACAATGCCGGTTTTGGATTATTTGGCACAACGGAAGAAACAACCGAAGCGCAGGCCAGACAACAGATGGAAACTAATTTTTTTGGTTCTTTGTGGGTGGCGCAAGCTATTTTACCCGTATTTAGACAACAAAAAAGTGGACATCTTATTCAGATTTCAAGTTTGTTAGGTTTAACAACCTTACCGCTATTGGGAATTTATAACGCATCCAAATTTGCCGTTGAAGGTTTGATAGGAACTATTGCGCAAGAAGTGGCACATCTTGGCATCAAAACAACATTGATTGAGCCCAACGGCTATTCCACAGAATGGGCGGGCGCTTCAGCAACGCAGACATCGTCCAATATTGCAGACTATAATCCTTTAAGAGAAGCGTTCGCATCTTCTAGTTCAGATCCTAATTTTTGGGGTAAACCAGAAGCGACCGTACAGCCATTATTGGATATAGTTAACAATCCTACGCCACCAGAAAGAATTTTGTTTGGAAGCGTTGGCTATCAAATAATGAAAGACGTATATAACAAACGCCTGCAAGAGATCGAAGAAGACAAAGAAACAAGTATTGCAGCGCAAGGCTAAAGCTATTTAATTTGTACTTTTATTTCATCGTCATTTCGATATGAGGGACAATCTTGTTGCTAAAAGTAATGGTAAGTTAAGATTTCCGCTTCCATCGAAATGACGATTACTTTTTTGATATAATTTTATCGCCAGAAAAATCATATTATGCTCCATTATCATTCATTATCAGACATGTACCATCAAAATTTGTGGGGCTCGCCTGAGCATCCATTGTTTGGTTTGGTCGGTTGTATGTCATCTTGTCCTTTGGGAGATCGTGAGTTTACAACAGACTGCTATGTCATTGCATTCAAAAAAATTAAATCGGGGCATATCATGTATGGAAGAACTAAGTTCGACCACGAAAATGGTTCTATGTTTTTCGCCAAACCACGTCAAATTATTGAAATGAAAGGATTGGAATTTGAAGAAAAAGGTTTTATGATTCTGATTCATGAAGATTATCTGAAAGGTCACGACCTATTCAAAACCATTGAACAATATAGTTTCTTCGATTATGAAATTAACGAAGCCTTGCACCTTTCACCAAAAGAAGAATTGACAATCTGGGAACTATACACAAAAATAGAAGAAGAATACCACAATAACCCGGATGAATATAGTCGTGAAATAATTTTGAGTCACGTAGCTTCTATATTGAAATATGCACAGCGTTATTTCAAACGTCAATTTGTGGACAGAACACAACTTTCAGGCAAAACGGTTTCTCGATTTAACGAAGTTTTGAAAAAATATATGGAGAAAAATAGTTTGCAAGATCAAGGTTTACCAACAGTCAACTATATGGCAGAACAGTTGTATTTATCACCACGGTATTTGAGCGATTTATTGAAACAAGAAACGGGAAAAACAGCTTTGGAATTGATTCATCTTTCACTTATTTCCGAAGCTAAAAATCTCCTTCGTTTAGGTGAAAAAAGCGTCTCTGAAATCGCTTATGATTTAGGATTTGAAAATGCTTCCTATTTTACGCGATTATTTAAAAAACAGACAGGAATGAAACCTTTAGAATTCAAGAAAAGCTTTTCGGAGAATTGATTGTGACACCATTCTGTAATGTTAATATTTTCATATTGAGCTGTTCTAAATCCCGATTTTCTTATATAATATAGCGTTTTTTTTCTGTTAAAATATAAACGTCACCAATAGAACGAACTACCAAAAAATAATAAACATTCGTTTTTTTACTACTTTTATCTTCCAATTGGACAAAAAAGTGGTGAAAAAAAATTCTATCAAAGACGTAGCACAACTTGCTAAAGTTTCTATTGCAACGGTATCTTATGTGCTGAACAATAGACATATGGATAGAATAACGGATGAAACCAAATCACGTGTCAAAAAAGCGGTTAAAGAATTAGGGTATCGTCCGAACAAACTTGCACAAGGCCTCAAAACCAACAAGTCTAAAACCTTGGGATTCATAGTAGCCGATATTACCAATCCTTTTTTTTCTGAATTGGCTCAACTTGTG
>QFOI01000292.1 GCA_003241175.1 Pseudopedobacter saltans | reverse complement strand
AAGATCAAATCATTTGAATTCCTAAAAAAATAGTTTCTTGATTTTTTTCAAAAGACCATCTGTTAAGGGTGGTCTTTTTTTGTGAATAAAAAGGTAAGGTCAAGCGATACTCCTATAAATAAAAAACTTTGGTTTTGTTGTTGAATCTATGTAACTTTGCTGTCCCTTTAATATGGGCTAATTAGCAATCTTCAATCAATAATGGCCATTTTCGTTGATTGAAACCATTGACAATCAGTGCACTGGAATGCGGAAACGTGTTCCCAATTTTTGTATTTTACGTAAAACCGGTTAATTCAAGATATGTCATCTACACAAGTTCAAAAGAGGTTCAGCTTCGCTAAGTCGAAAAACCTTGCTGAAACTCCTGATTTATTAGACATTCAGTTAGAATCTTTCCACGAATTTTTCCAGTTAGAAACAACTCCTGACAAGCGTGACAACGAAGGTCTGTTCCGTGTGTTCAAGGAGAATTTCCCTATTACGGATACCCGTAATATTTTCGTACTGGAGTTTTTGGATTATTTTATTGATCCACCCCGTTACACTATCGAAGAGTGTATGGACCGCGGATTGACTTATGCTGTTCCACTGAAAGCCAAACTACGTTTGAGCTGTAACGATGAGGAACACGTTGATTTCCAAACGATTGTTCAGGATGTATTTTTAGGAAATATTCCTTACATGACACCACGTGGTACATTCGTTGTGAATGGCGCTGAACGTGTTGTTGTTTCTCAGTTGCACCGTTCTCCTGGTGTATTCTTCGGACAGTCTGTCCATCCAAATGGAACAAAAATCTATTCTGCCCGTGTGATTCCTTTCAAAGGAGCATGGATGGAGTTCGCTACCGATATTAACAATGTAATGTATGCTTACATTGACCGTAAGAAGAAATTCCCGGTTACTACATTGCTTCGTTCTATAGGATTTGAAACAGACAAGGATATTCTCGAATTGTTCGGAATGGCAACAGAAGTTGCTGCGGACAAGAAAGCTTTGGAAGCTCATCTTGGTCAGAAATTGGCTGCTCGTGTATTGCGTACATGGGTAGAGGATTTCGTTGATGAAGATACTGGTGAAGTCGTTTCTATCGAACGTAACGAAGTCGTATTGGAACGTGATACTATTGTTGACGAAGAAGCGATCGATATCATTTCCGAATTGGATGTCAAGAGCGTATTCATCCAACGTGAAGATGTTGGTGGTGACTATGCGATCATTTACAATACTTTAAATAAAGATACTTCTAACTCCGAATTAGAAGCGGTTCAGCATATCTATCGCCAATTGCGTGGTGCTGATGCTCCTGATAACGAAACAGCTAGAGGTATTATTGATAAATTGTTCTTTAGCGACAAACGTTACGATTTAGGTGAAGTGGGTCGTTATAAGATCAACCGTAAATTAGGTGTTGAGATAAGTCCTGAAGTTAAAGTTTTAACTAAAACGGATATTATCTCTATCATCAAATACCTAGTTCGTTTGACAAATGGTAAGGCGGAAATCGATGATATCGATCACTTGTCTAACCGTCGTGTACGTACTGTAGGCGAACAGTTATACGCTCAATTTGGTGTTGGTTTGGCTCGTATGGCTCGTACTATTCGTGAAAGAATGAACGTACGTGATAATGAAGTATTTACGCCAGTTGACTTGATCAATGCGCGTACATTGTCTTCCGTTATCAATTCCTTCTTCGGTACTTCTCAATTGTCTCAGTTCTTGGATCAGACCAATCCACTTTCTGAAATTACTCACAAACGTCGTATTTCCGCACTTGGACCCGGTGGTTTGAGTCGTGAACGTGCTGGATTTGAGGTACGTGACGTTCACTATTCTCACTATGGTCGTCTTTGTACAATTGAAACTCCGGAAGGTCCAAACATTGGTTTGATTTCTACACTTTGCGTTCACGCTAAGATCAATGATATGGGATTCATAGAAACTCCTTATCACAAAGTGAAAGACGGACAGGTAGAATTGGATAAAATTAAATATCTAAGTGCAGAAGAGGAAGACCAAGCTAAAATCGCGCAGAACAATGCGCCGATTGATGCACAAGGCCATTTCTTGGAAGAAAGGATCATCAGCCGTGAAACAGGTGATTTCCCAGTTTTGGATAAAGCTGAAGTGGAGTATATGGACGTTGCACCTAACCAGATCGTTGGTGTGTCTGCATCTATGATTCCTTTCATTGAACATGATGATGCGAACCGTGCGTTGATGGGTTCTAACATGCAACGTCAGGCTGTGCCATTGTTGTTGCCACAGGCACCAATAGTAGGTACTGGTTTGGAAGCGAAAGCTGCACGTGATTCTCGTATACAAATAGTAGCAGAAGGTAACGGTGTTATCGAATACGTAGATGCAAATGAAATCCACGTAAGATATGACCGTAACGATTTGGATCGTTTGATCAGCTTCGAAGATGATTTGAAGAAATACAAATTAACCAAATACGTTAAGACCAACTCTGCAACAGCAATTACTTTGCGTCCTGCTGTTATCAAAGGTGAAACGGTTGTCAAAGACCAGTTCTTGACAGAAGGTTATGCTACGAAAGACGGTGAGTTGGCATTGGGTCGTAACTTACAGGTGGCCTTCATGCCTTGGAAAGGTTACAACTTTGAGGATGCGATCGTAATCAACGAAAAAGTTGTACGCGAAGACTTGTTTACTTCCGTACATATTGAAGAATACGAATTGGAAGTTCGAGATACAAAATTGGGTGAAGAAGAATTGACTTCTGATATTCCTAACGTATCTGAAGAAATGACCAAGGATTTGGATGAAAATGGTATTGTTCGTATTGGTGCACACATCAAGGAAGGCGATATCATGATTGGAAAAATCACGCCAAAAGGCGAATCTGATCCTACTCCAGAAGAAAAATTGCTTCGTGCAATCTTCGGTGACAAAGCGGGTGATGCCAAAGATGCTTCTTTGAAAGCTCCAAATGGAACAGAAGGTATCATCATCAACAAAAGCTTATTCCAACGTGTAAAAAAAGACAAGAATGGAAAATTGCGTGAAAAAGCGCAATTGGAAAAGATTGAAAAAGTACACGATGAAAAAGTGAAAGAAATTCGCGAATTGTTGTTGAACAAGTTGCAGACTTTGTTGAAAGACAAAACTTCTACTGGTATCAGCAATAACTTTGGTGAATTGTTGATAGCAAAAGGTTCTAAATTCAACTTGAAAAACCTTGGAGGTGTTGATTATCAGAATGTTAATCCTCTAGGTTGGACTGGTGATGAAGAAACCGACAACTATATCAATATCTTGTTGCACAACTTCAATATTCGCTACAACGAAGAATTGGGTCGCTACAAACGTGAAAAATTCAATATCTCTATTGGTGATGAATTGCCAGCAGGTGTATTGAAATTGGCTAAAGTTTACCTTGCTGTAAAACGTAAGTTGAAAGTAGGGGATAAGATGGCTGGACGTCACGGTAACAAAGGTATCGTTGCAAAAATCGTTCGTCAGGAAGATATGCCATTCTTGGAAGATGGTACGCCTGTTGACATCGTATTGAATCCATTGGGTGTACCTTCTCGTATGAACATTGGACAGATTTACGAAACAATACTTGGATGGTGTGGTAAAAAACTGAACATGAAGTTCGCAACACCGATTTTTGATGGAGCTACTCCGGATGAAATTGCGGAATTATGTACAAAAGCAGAATTGCCAATGATGGGTCACTCCTATCTATACAATGGTGAAACTGGTGAACGTTTCCACCAAAAAGCAACTGTAGGTGTTATCTACATGATCAAATTGCACCACATGGTGGATGATAAGATGCACGCACGTTCTATCGGACCATACAGTTTGATTACGCAACAACCTTTGGGTGGTAAAGCGCAGTTTGGTGGTCAGCGTTTTGGTGAAATGGAAGTTTGGGCGTTGGAAGCATATGGTGCATCTAACGTATTACAGGAATTGTTGACAATCAAATCCGATGATATCGTAGGTCGTGCTAAGACTTATGAAGCTATCGTGAAAGGTGAAAACATTCCAAAACCAGGTGTTCCAGAATCCTTCAACGTATTGGTTCACGAATTACGTGGTCTAGGTTTGGATTTGAAATTCGAATAAGAATTTTAATGGAAAAGATAAAGAATGGCTCATCGAAAGATGAGCCATTCTTGTTTTATAAGTTGTTTGCTTTTAGCCAATCCAATATGGTCTGCATGACAATAGGAGAAATAGTTTGGGAAATATGCGAATACTCTTTGGCTTTGCCAGTTGTAGACTCTTGAAAGTTATGATTTAGATCTGGCAGTTCTTTTATGGTGACTTTCGTACTTTGGGAAGTAAGATTTTTGATGGAGGCTAGACTTTCGGATGGAGGAATCTCTGAGTCTTTAGCACCTTGAAGCGCCAGTAAAGGGCAAGTTATTGTAGGAAGATAATCGGCCGGATCAAACCGGATGAGGGAATAGCATTCTGGCGTTAGCTTCTCTGTGATCCTTTCTTCCAATTTCATAACTGTTCTATCAGGCAATATAGGATTGAATCTTTTGATGGTATCAAAAAGTGCTTCTTTGATTCTGGGCAGACCATGTGACCATTGAGGAATCTCACGAGCAATACGAGTGGTGATCCTTAATAGCTCAGGGGAAACATTGGGTATAAAATTGACGGAATTGCTTCTTGAGGATTGCATTTCGAAAAGATTATCTCCCCGTAAACCACTACTGGCTAGGAAAACCAGAAAATCAATATTTGATTTCATGCTATACGACTGCATGGCAATAGAGGCACCTTCACCATGTCCCAAAATGCCTATTTTCCCAATATCCTTTCTTGTTCTCAAGTATTGGACAGCAGATGTTGCGTCCTCCGCAAAGTCTTCAAGAGT
>QFOI01000014.1 GCA_003241175.1 Pseudopedobacter saltans | reverse complement strand
TCCTCGTCTGTCATTTTTGCAAAATGCGAGAAGTCAAAACGCAATACGCTATCCGAAACCAACGAGCCTTTTTGCGCGACGTGCTCACCCAAAACCTCACGCAATGCAGCGTGCAAAAGGTGTGTAGCGGAGTGGTTGTACATAATTTTCAACCGACGCTCCACATCAATACGCGCGGTCAATGTCGCTTCGATATCAGCAGGAAGCGTTTTGGTATACTGAACGATGAGATCATTTTCTTTTTTAGTATCCAATACGGCGATTTTTTCACCATTGAAATCTAAAGTTCCGGTATCGCCAACCTGTCCGCCCATTTCGGCGTAGAAAGGCGTTTGCTCCAATACGATTTGATATTGATCCTTTCCTTTGGCTTTGACATTGCGGTATTTGATGACTTTGGTATCTACCACAGGATCACCATAACCGACGAATGTTGTAGTTGCGCCTGGCAAAATTTCCACCCAATCACTTGCATCAATTATAGTTGCCGCACGACTACGATTTTTTTGTTCCGCCATTTCGGATTCGAAACCTTTTTCGTCGACAGAAAAACCAATCTCTTGACCAATTAATTTAGTAAGATCTAAAGGGAACCCATAGGTGTCATATAATTCAAAAGCCTCTTTTCCGCTCATAACTAAAGACTTTGGAATTAGTTCATCTAATCGCTTTAAACCTTTATCCAGTGTTCTCAAAAAGCTTTCCTCTTCTTCCTTAACGACTCTTATAACAAAAGATTCTTGATTGTGTAGCTCTGGAAATACTTCCTTGAATTGATTTGCAATAACAGAAACTAATTGGAATAATAATGGTTCTTTATAATCCAAATAAGAATAATAATAACGTACTGCTCTACGCAAAATACGACGGATCACATAACCTGCGCCAGTATTAGATGGTAATTGCCCATCAGAAATTGCAAAACAAATTGCCCTAATATGGTCTGAAATTACACGAATAGCAATTGCAGCCATTGAGCCATCGCTTATTCTAACTGCATCTGGTTTATATTTTGTCCCAGTAATAGACTCAATTACTTGAATTGTACCAGTGAAAATATCCGTATCGTAATTGGATTTTTTATCTTGTAAAATGCGCACCAATCTTTCAAATCCCATTCCTGTATCGACGTGCGTCGCTGGCAAAGGTTGCAAAGTGCCGTCTTTCAAACGGTTGAATTGCATAAAGACATTGTTCCAAATTTCGATCACTTGCGGATCGTCATTGTTGACCAAATCTGCACCCGGAACTTTCGCAATTTCTTCTTCCGTACGACCGTCGTAATGAATTTCCGAACAAGGACCACAAGGACCGGTGTCGCCCATTTCCCAGAAATTATCTTTTTTATTTCCTTTTAGGATATGGTCTTTAGGTAAATATTTGGACCATTCATCATACGCTTCTTGGTCGAAAGGCAAGCCTTCTTTTTCATCGCCTTCGAATACAGTTGCGTACAATTTGGTAGTGTCCATTTTGTACACTTTCGTCAATAGTTCGAAACTCCACTCAATCGCTTCTTTTTTGAAATAATCGCCAAAGCTCCAGTTTCCCAACATTTCGAACATCGTGTGGTGGTAAGTATCCACGCCCACTTCTTCCAAGTCATTATGTTTTCCGCTCACACGCAGACATTTTTGGGTGTCAACGGCTCGTTTGTATGGCGGCGTCTGATTGCCCAAAAAATATTCTTTGAACTGATTCATTCCGGCATTGGTAAATAACAAAGTCGGATCATTTTTTACCACAATTGGCGCCGAAGGAACAATCGTATGTCCTTTGGAATGAAAAAAATCTAAAAACTGCTGACGTATCTGTGAACTGGAAGCCATGTACAAGTAAAAATTAAAAAGTAAAAAACTAACGCTGCTATTTTACTAGCGGGACAAAGTTAATTGGAAATCGATTGTCTACATATCTATTTTTTAGCCTTTGTTTTGGGTTTGACTAGATCATAAGAATCGTCAATCATCTCTTTCAAAAGCTTTCTGGGTAATGAGCCATCCAATACAATCGTGTTCCAGTGTTTCTTATTCATATGGTAACCTGGCAAAACAGACGCATATTGCTCTCGCAGTTCTTCTGCTTTTTCGGGATCGCATTTTACATTAAAACGAAGCGGTTGCTCGTCGAGAGCCAAAAGTAAAAACATTTTTCCAGCGACCTTGAAAACCAAAGTCGACTCCCCAAAAGGAAATCCCTCTTCTACTTCATTTTTCATCAATACATAATCCCTTATTTCTTCTATGTCCATGAAGGTTATTTAATTAATTAGCGTTAATTTGCCTTATTGCTTTAGACAATATAATCGTTTTGCAATATGAAAATAGTAACTTTTTTTGCAACAATAGTAGCAGCCGTTTTGATAGGTTTTGTTATTTTCTATGTACGAACACATGGAACATTGGAAGTTGCCAAAAAACTTCATGTTTTCGTTTTGTCACAAAACGATGATGATTTCAACCTTATTGTCAACGATCAAGAGTTTACCCCCAATCAAGCAGAAGAAGGAGATATGGGAACCTATTCTTTTGTAGGTACAGTGAGGAAGCACCACGACTCAGCCTTTATCCAATTCAAATCCCAAAACATCGATACCATATTCAAAATAGATGTAAAAAAGACCGACTCCATTGCTATTGGTGCACAACATGACGGTTCGCTACTCCTAAAAAAATTTTAATTGTTATAGCTTAAGTCAACCTATTTCATTTTTTAATTGTTGTCTTACCGCGTCACGCAAACTTGTGAAACAAAACATTAAATTATGAATGGTACGTTACTTCAGTCCTTCCACTGGTACTCAGAGGGAAATGGTCAATTTTGGAAAAGTTTAAAAGACAAAGCAGAAGATTTGCAATTGAAAGGCATTACGGCAGTGTGGCTACCTCCTCCTTACAAAGGCGCTGACGGAGCAGTTGCAATAGGATATGATGTATATGACATATTTGATCTTGGAGAATTTGACCAAAAAGGCACTATTCCCACAAAATATGGATCAAAAGATGATTTTTTACAAGCTATTGATGCCCTTCACCAGCAAGGAATTGCTATCTATATTGATGCAGTTCTCAATCACAAGATGGGAGGAGACGAATTAGAAGACGTGAAATTGGTTCGCATGGATGAAAATAACCGCGAACAAAAAATTGGCGAGGCCTTCATGGGAAAAGCCTATACCAAATTCCTATTTCCCGGCCGAGATAAGAAATACTCCGATTTTGTGTGGGACTTTCAATGTTTCAGTGGCATTGACTTTGCCGTTGATCAGGATGGAAACGAGATTACGGGACTTTTTTCCATATTGAACCAATATGGTGATAGCTGGGAAGAGAACGTTTCTGAAGAACATGCCAATTACGACTATCTCATGGGTGATGATATTGACTTCCGAAACCCGGCGGTCCGACAGCATCTGAAAGACTGGATCAAGTGGATGCAAGAATTGACGAAATTTGATGGGGTTAGATTGGATGCTGTCAAGCATATCAATGCCGACTTTTTTATAGAATGGATCGACTTTATCAAATCGGACATTAAAAGCGACTCTTTTTTTGTAGGAGAATATTGGACATATGACCATCCCGAGCTAGTTGCCTATATTGATTCTACTGGCGCACGGATGCATCTTTTCGATGCACCATTGCAAAACAATTTCCATACGGCTAGCAGAGAAAAGAGTGCATACAACCTCACTGAAATTTTCAACAATACTTTAGTTCAGTCCAATCCTGAAAATGCAGTAACTCTCGTGGCAAATCATGACACGCAACCCCTGCAATCATTAGAAAACCCGGTCGAACCCTGGTTTAAGCCATTGGCTTATGCGCTGATCTTGATGCGAGCAGATGGTTATCCTTGTGTGTTTGCCCCGGACATCTATGGAGCCCATTATAAAGATAAGGGAAACGATGGCAGCGATGCGGAGGTATTCTTACCCGTTATTGACAACCTAAATGCACTTATGACCGCAAGGCAATCATTTGCATACGGAGAACAGATAGATTTCTTTGACCATCCTAATTGTATTGCATGGCGCCGTACAGGTGATGCGGACCATGAAGGTGCTATCATTATTTTGTCCAACGGAGAAAACGGATTTAAGGAAATTGAACTAGGAAGCGAGTTTTCCAATACTGTTTTTTATGATTTTCTAGGAAATGTAGAGGAGGAAGTTACGCTTGACGAAAATGGAAAAGGAACTTTTTTGGTAAATAGCGCATCCGTAAGTGTGTGGGTAAGGAAAAATTAAGCAGTTTTGCAGTAATTATGCTGGTAGGTTATCTTGGGAAAAATATAGGGATGAAAAATTGGACCACAATTCGCTTTTGGCTTATTGCAATCGTATTGTTGTTTTCTTTTGTTACATCCAATGCGCAACAAACCAATCCTTCCAAACCTCAGAACAACACTAACCAGCATCGAACCATTAACAATAAACAGAAAAAAGACAGTAGCAATCATAAAGCCACGACAAGGGCAATAGCTCCAACAAAAAAAGATACAACACACAAAAGTCGAAACCAATCGGACTCCGCACACAGGACAAGTAAAAACATATTGAAAAAAGACAGCACCAAGAAGGCTGCAACGTTGGCACCTGTCGTTAACCATAAAGACAGCACATCAAGGAGGAATACGACTAGACAAACAGTCACGCAGTCTTCCTCTCCACAAAAACACTTTGTCCGAAAAAAGGATCCTCTTTGGGAAAAAATCACCACTGTTCCATACCTACCACTCAAGGCAAAACCCATATACGTAATGGACGAGCCACACCCTTACGAGTCTAAGGATATACTTTTTTTTACGGTTTGTGGACTATTTTTCCTGTATGGCATTGTGCGTACAGCATTTCCCAAATACACGGGTAGTCTCTTTAGGAACTTGGTTTCCTTTTCGTCTATTGACAAAAGCGACTATTCGATGGGGCAAAACAACTTGCCATCTCTCTTACTCAATATACTTTTTTGCTTGTCTGTAGGACTATTGGCAGCTTTGATGATAGAAGAGCTCAAAAATACCGACTATCCAATATGGCAGGTTTGGTTATTGGGAAGTATCATATTGGCAAGTATCTATTTTGTCAAATTCATTACGATATATGCTTCGGGGTGGATTTTCAATGCGTCTGCTGATGCCAATGCATATATGTATGTAGTGTTTATGATCAACAAAGTGATTGGTGTTTTGAGCCTACCAGCAATCCTTGTTTTTGCGTTTGCGGAAAATCCCGCGCTTAACAGTTACATCATTACTATAGGTGGTATATTATTGGTTGTCTTGTTATTGTATCGTTATATTGTCACTTTTTCTGTTATTGCCAGAAATCTGCAATTAAATGCGTTCCACTTTTTTTTATACCTTTGCAGTGTGGAAATAATTCCAATACTCGTTTTGTATAAGTTATTTTCAAAGGATTTGATTAACTGGATTTAGCTAGAGTCTGGTTAGCATGAAGTAAAGAGACGATAAATAATATCTCCATTGAAACAAGAAAAGAAAAGGATCTTAATTACACAGCCGAAGCCTCAGAGTGAAAAATCTCCTTATTTCGATCTAGAAAAGAAGCATGAAGTCTCCTTAGTATTCCATCCTCTATCGACGATCGAAGGAATCTCCGCTAAAGAATTCCGACGCCAAAAGATTGATATCACGACCTACTCAGCCGTCATATTTACAAGTCGTCATGCAATAGATCATTTTTTTCGACTTTCTGAGGAAATGAAAACCACTATTAGTCAGGACACCAAATATTTCTGTATAACGGAAGCAGTTGCTCTGTATTTACAAAAATTTATTTTGTACAGAAAAAGAAAGGTTTTTTTTGGTGCCAACGGTAGTAACCAAAGCCTTTTGGATGTCATTAATAAACATAAAGCCAATGAAACTTTCCTTTATGTGACAAGTGAAAATCCTGAGGAAAACTCGATCATGACTTGGCTTAAAAATAGCAAAAGTGTTTACAATAATGCAAGCATGTACCGCAATGTGGACAATGGCACAAAGGAAATATTGACTGCTGCACATTACGATATTATTTGTTTGTTTACACCTGGTTCTGTAAAACAAATACAAGAAAGCTATCCAGAGTTTCAACAAAAAGACACAGCTATTGCGACTTTTGGTACCAATACCGAAAAAGCAGCCACAGAAGCCGGTTGGAAAGTTGAAATCTCCGCACCAACACCACAGTGTCCCAATATGGGTGCGGCACTTGACCAATACTTGAGCAAAGATCTTGTAAGTCAATAGCAGGACTTCTTTCAAAGTATGCACACAAAAAAGCGACTGAAAATTTCAGTCGCTTTTTTGATATTCTTTAAAACTTTTATTTTAAGGTCTTGCCTTTGTGGTCACGCCATAAGTCTTGGATGGTGTACTTCCCATTTCAAAGGTCAATTGACCACCTTTCATCAAGTCTTTGTGATCAATATACATCAATGGATAAGGTTTGCCATTCCATAATACTTTTTGGATATATTTATTCTTTTCACTGTTGTTTTTAACAACCACCGTAAAGGATTTTTTATTGCCCATTTGGATAGTGATTTTATCCGCCAATGGCGTTCCAAAAACGTACCTTCCTGAAGTTGGATCTACAGGATACATTCCCATAGCTGTAAAAGCATACCATGCACTCATCTGTCCAACATCTTCATTACCACACAAACCGTCTGGCTTATCGGTATAGAAACTGTCCACCGATGTACGAATCAAGTCTGCCGCTTTATCAGGACGTCCCACATAATTATACAAATAAATGATATGGTGACTTGGTTCGTTACCTTGAGCATATTGTCCGATCATACCCGAAATATCAGGAGGTGCACCGTCTCCCAATTCGGATGACATATGGAAAAAATGATCCAATCTTTCTTCAAATGCTTTATCTCCACCCACTAGTTTGATTAGACCAGGAACATCTTGCGGTACCGACCATATATATTGCCAAGCATCGCCTTCTGTATAATCGTATCTTGGAGAAATAGGATTAAACGGATTTCTGAAAGAGCCATCCAGTTTCCTTCCAATAAAAAACTGGCGGGATGCATCCCAATACTGCTGATAAAGTTTGCTCCTTTTATCAAAATAGTCAGCATCTTCCTTTTTTCCTAATGCTTTTGCCATACGTGCAATACCCGCATCCGCTATAGCAAATTCCAATGCCCACGATACAGACTGTCCTACGGAATCCATTGGGATAAACTGCAATTTTTGCACATATTTCAAGCCTGATGCCTGACGCATTGCAGTAGAACGAACGGCCTCGTAAGCCAGAGCTACTTTATTTTTCGGAACGAGTCCTTTAAGATATGCGTCTGTAATGACGGCTATAGCTGGATTCCCAACCATACAGTCCGTCTCACAACCCATCAATGGCCAAACCGGCAATCTGCCTTGTTGTTGGTATATGGCTAACATAGAAGATACCATATCTTCGACCTTCTCTGGTTCTGCAATTGTCATAAACGGCGCCCAAGCTCGATAGGAATCCCACAGAGAAAGCGTTGTGACGTTTTTGAAATCCGCATTTTTGTACACTTTCTTGTCTGTGCCACGATAATCATTGTTTACATCGTTAAACAGTGATGGCGCAATATACATGTGGTACATGGCCGTATAGAAAATGGTTTTTTCTTTCTTCGGGCCATCGAAATCCACTCTTGACAAGGCTTTATTCCACTTTTCGTCAGCCAATTTACGATAGGAATCAAAATTCCAACCTGACATTTCGGTAGACATATTGAGTAGTGCATTATCCTCACTCACAGGAGAAATAGCCACTTTTACTTCCATATCAGGATGTTTCTCTGCATCGAAAAACAAAGCTGCCTTAATGGCTTTGCCATCAGCAGTAGTACCTTGCAAGGCCGTTTCGTCACTGTACAAACTGATATTCTTTATCGGAGCAGACAATTTAATGGCAAAAAATATTCTTTTGTCATTCGCCCAACCATGCGCCAATCGGTAACCAACAAATGTGGAGTCGTTAACTTTTTTGAATTCCGTTTTATATGGTCTATCATACTGATGGAACCCCAAGTCCACAAAAATGTGCGCGTTGTCTGTTTTGTCAAAATGGTATTTGTGTAAACCTACACGCTCCGAACTTGTCAATTCAGCCTTGACTTTGTACTTGTCCAAATAAACTTGATAGTAACCTGGTCGGACTTTTTCGGATGATCTTGCAAACAAGGAACCATAACCGGTTTCAGGTTTGTTTTCACTCATTGGTTTAAGTTGGATGCTGCCATTGGCAGGCACAACCATAATGTCATTTAAGTCAGCACAACCAGTCCCACTAAGGTGTGTGTGCGTAAAACCGAGTATTTCATTGCTGGCATAATTGTAACCAGAGCACCAGTCCCAACCTTTATTAATCTGTGTGGGACCTAATTGGACAGCGCCAAAAGGAACATCGGCACCAATAAATACGTGACCATGTCCTTTGGATCCTATGACAGGATCTACAAATTCCGTTTTGTTTTTTGTAGTTTGGGCGACGAGGGTTTGTACCAGAAGAAAGCTGGTTCCCGCCAAAACCGATTTAAGTTGATAATGCATAATGATGTTGAAATATTACTCTTATAAAAGATTTTTTAAAAGTAATAAATAGCATCAAAAGGAAAATCCATTAGATTGTTAATGGTCTTATTTATTCAAAAGTGAATCACTTTTTTCCAATACGAAAATGTCTTCGCTGTCTTTTCGCATGAAAAGTTCTTCGCGGGCATAATGCTCCAATGCGGAAGGGTCGGTTCGTAATTCGGACAATTTTTGCTTGGTGGAATCTATTTCTCGGTTGTAGAACTCTTGGCTGGCCAATATCTTGTTGAGTTCTTTTTTACGTTCCATTTGCGTGAAAATATCATTTCTATCAAAGAACAACAGTAGCAAAGCAAATACTATCACAGCGATGATGTATTTGTTTTTCAAATATTTGACTATGTTTTCTTTGTTAATCATATTGTCCTTGCCTATAATGCGGGCAAATTACATATTATTAAGGAAAAATGTTGACTAGGTTTTCCACAAGCCCCACCATTCAAAAGCATTGTTTTCCAATATCCACAATTTTCGCCATCTCTTCCTCTTCCCATTTACCATAACCCATGCGCATTCCGTTCCATTTTTTGGATTGATACAAAAGATGGCTTGGAATTACCAAACCTTTGGCAGCACATTTTTTGGCAAAAGCGGCAAGATTAAAATCCCATTCGAAATTAATCCACAATCCTAAACCACTTTTAGGCACTTCATATTGAGCATTATTTCCCCAATTAGAACTGACCAACTGACAAAAAATGTTTCTCCTTTGCAAATAGGTTTTAGTCATTTTTTTGGCAGTGCGTTGTAGATTTCCGGACTGTAATACATTTGCCATAATCTTATCTGAAAACGTTGGCGAGTCTACACCCAAATAAGATGTATATTTTTCCATTTCCTTCAGTACTACAGAAGGAGCCAAAATGAAACCAACATTCCAAGACGATTCCATTATTTGTTCAAAAGAAAAGAGATGGACGACTGTCCCCAATGAATCTAGTTCCACCAAAGAAGGCATTTTACGTTTTTGGAAATCAATAGCACTATCCGTTTCATCTTCCAATAGTATGAATCCATATTGATGTGCTAACCTTAATAACTCAAGTCTTTTTCCATAACTAGTAACAACTGTATTGGGATAGTGGTTTTGCGGGTTGACACATACCATTCTAATTTTATTTTTTTGGCAAAATTCTTCCAACGCAACTAGATCTAGCCCATCCGACTCAACAGGTATAGAACTTAATTGTGCTCCCACTTGTTGGATCGCCATATGTAACCTGTAATTTCCTGGAGCCCCCGTCACAACTATATCACCGCTCCTAAGTAAAGCCTGTGTAACGATGGCTATATTCATGGCCCTATTTTGTGTTACCAAAATCTGATCTTTTTTCACCGACAAACTATGCACATCCTTCAAGTACAATTCTAACTGATGTTTTAAGAATGTATGCGAAAGAGATTCCTTGTTCAGCAGGTGAGATCCAATATCCCATTTGTGCGAATAGAATAACCTAGTATCCATTTTACCATCATCCAAAATCCAAGGTACGTCTTTGCTTTTTCCTAGTTCGAGTATACGGTTATTGGGCAAACTATAAGGAACATTTTCGGAAAGTACACTTGATTCTTCTGGTATGTTAGAGTCATTAAAATGTCTGACAATATCCCTATTGACATAAGTACCTCTATTGGCAACCATCGTAACCAAACCTTGAGCAGAAAGCTCCTCATATGCTGCAACTATTGTCTTTCTGTGCAAGGACAATGAGTCGGATAGTTGTCTCGTCCCAGGAAGCACGACTCCTGGCTTCAAAAGCAAATTTTGAATGGCAGCACCCAATTGTTCCGCCAACTGTAAGTAAACAGGCGTTGACCTACTCTTATCCAAATGAATAAGATTTTGCAAGATTTCCAAAACCGGACTACTTGATATTTTCACAAATGGAACATTTAAAGAGTCCGGAAAGATAATATTTTTGACCGAACAAAACACAGCGAAATCATTTACATGAAAAAAATAGTCCTCGCTACGATCGCAATTATGACAAGCTTAGCGGCTAGCGCACAGATGGATGGCTCTACATTGGATGAGGTTATCGTAAAGGAAAACCGTATCCGCGTCACACAAAAAGAGCAAAACCGCAACATCCGAATCCTTACCAAAGAACAAATAGATGCATTACCTATAAGATCCGTCACGGACATATTGAGTTATGTTGCTGGAATCGATTTGCGTCAACGTGGTCCTGGTGGCGTACAAGCTGACGTCTCTATTGATGGTGGTACATTTGACCAGTCTTTAGTATTGATCAATGGCATCAAAATGACAGATCCGCAGACAGGACACAATATGATGAACCTTCCCATCACATTGGACGTCATCGACCATGTGGAGATTCTTAGAGGTTCAGCTGCTAGAATTTATGGAATCAATGCATTAACGGGTGCCATTAATTTCGTTACCAAAACACCTCAAAAAGACGGAATTATCGCAACGGGTTATGCCGGATCTAATTTTGACAAAAGTGCATCTTCGGATAATAAATACAACAACTGGGGAGCAAGACTTACACTTGCCAAAGTCACCGCCAAAACCAACCAACTATTTTCAGGTTCGCATGATCTGGGAAATGGATACCGATACAATACTGCCTACAACAATAGTAAGCTTTTCTATCAAGGAAAATTCTTCACCAAAGACAAAGACTATTTTGATGTATTGGGTGGTTACACTTACAACAAATATGGAGCAAATGGCTTTTATGCTGCACCTGGTGATAAAAATTCGGGAGAAAGAGTCGAGACCGGAATGGCTTCCATAGGTTATCACACCAACATCAATCCAAATTGGTTAATGACCCCAAGATTGTCCTACCATTTCACGGAAGACGATTATCGATACATAGTCAATCCTTTGACTGCACGAAACCTACACAAAACACATATTTTCAACTTGGAATGGAACAATACCATACATACTAAAAATGGTGATATAGGATTTGGAATTGAAGGAAGGAACGAACATATTATAAGTTCAAATCTTGGAAATCATAATCGTTACAATTATGGACTTTCCGGAGAATATCGTTTTGCTAACTTAGACAAAATCACCCTTACTGCCGGCGCATATCTTAACTACAATACGGAATATGGTTGGCAGTTATTTCCTGGTATTGACGCTGGTTACAATTTTACAAAAGACCTCAAATGGTTCGCCAATATTGGAACAGGACAGCGATTACCAACGTACACGGACTTATACTATAAAGGACCTTCCAATATAGGAAACAGCAACTTAACACCCGAAAACGCTCGCTATGTCGAATCAGGATTGAAATACAACTATAAAAACCTGAATGCTACTGCGAGTTATTTTTATAGAAGGATTAATCATTTTATCGACTGGACAAAAGAAACAATAACCGATCCTTGGCAACCTAATAATTTTCAAAGAATCAATACACAGGGAATTACTTTCGCATTAGACTATAAAATAAAAGGAACGAGCAATGATCTTTTTTCCAATACATTACTTAGCGTTTCTTACACGTATCTAAATCCAAAAATAAAACTAGATACGTCCAAAGCCATCTCATTATATGCTATCAGCAGCCTTAGAAATCAATTAGTAATGGCCGCTAGTTCAGATATCTTTCAAAAACTCAATATAAGTGTAACCGGAAGATACCTGCAACGTATCAACTATAAAGATTACTTCATATTGGATGCAAAATTGAGTTACCGCTTTTTGGAAAAATTGCATGCATATATTGATGCTACCAATATTGGAAACATCACCTATATCGAAGCCGCAGCAGCACCGCTTCCAGGTAAATGGTTTACGGCAGGATTGCAGTTGGCGTTGTAGATACTATTCTTTTTCTGGATATAGTTTGGCATACTCTTCTTCAGAAACGTGTTCCAATATATCGCCAGCTTGACATTCCAATATATTGCAGATTTCATCTAAAGTGGAAAAGCGAATGGCTTTCGCTTTTCCACTTTTTAATATACTCAGGTTGGCAAGTGTGATGCCCATCCTAGCACTTAACTCTGTAAGTGACATTTTTCGTTTGGCAAGCATTACATCCAGATTGACAACTATTGGCATACTATACGGTTAATGCGTGTTCAGACTTTACATCAATAGAATAATCCCAAATGATGGAAACTATATAAATTACAATCATGTACACCACAAAGCTAAAATCCAAATCCATGATTGAAAACGATTCTACGATATATCCTGTTATTGACACATCTTTAAGCTTATTATAGTTTTGAGTTACCAACCAGATATTATAAGCAACACCGGTCAATAAGACAAGACCAACAATCCTACGCAAGATAGAGATATTGACTTTATCGAAAATCTTAAGCCTTTGTAAATTATTTAAAAGTTTAAATATCTGGACGATCAAAAAGATTCCTGTCACAGCAGTAACAAAAGCCATAAAGCCTTCTATAATAAATATATTGTTGTTTTTTGATGAAGCAACCATGAACTGACTGATACCGACAACTTTGTTTCCAACACCAGCATCTATGAGAGTATCCTTGAGAGGTGTTACAGATACGTAATTTACCAGTTGACTTTTACTTCGTTGTACGCTGTCATAAGAGGCTGAATTCCAGCCATCCTTGAATCCATCTACAAAATCCTTCTTATTTGAATAGATAGAAAAAAGAAAATAACCGATCATGATGATTTTCAATAGTATTACCAAATTTCTCACTCTTTTAAGTTTTTTTTCTTCCATATCTTTTTTATAAAGATATAATATTTATCGATAAACAATAAATACTTAAAATAAATAATTAATATCATTGTGAGAAAACGAGAAGATAAACTAAACACATACTTGTTTACCTTTATGGAATGACCAATGTGTATTTCATACCTGGAATGGGAGCAGGTTGCAAAGTATTTGATAGACTAGAGCTACCCGACCAATATCAAAAAATCTATCTGGAATGGAGACTTCCCAACGCTGATGAAACCTTAGACGATTATGCAAAATCTTACGCTCTAAAAATTAACAAAGCAGAACCATTTGTTTTGGTGGGATACTCTTTTGGGGGAATATTGGTGCAGGAAATGAACAAATATCTTGTACCGGAAAAAACCATTCTATTGGCAAGTATAAAGGATACCAAACAAAGACCCGACAACTTTTCTTTTTTCAAAAAAATACACGTAGAAAAAGCCATGAAACCTTGGCTTTTCAATGAAAAATTGATTTCCTGGATATTTACGCATTTTGTCTATAAAACAAAAGAGAAAGTAAACATGAAGGATTTTTTGCCTCAGTTAAATGCATCTTATATGCGCTGGGCAATTAAGGAAATACTAAATTGGAAACCAACTATTCTTATTGACAATCTTTACCAAATTCATGGTACCAAAGACCTCACTTTTCCCTACCGAAAAATTAAAAACAATAGCGATCAAAAGTTATACACTATAAAAGGTTCAGGACACTTACTAGTATTGGAAAAGCCAATTGAAGTGTCACGTACGTTGATGGAAATTCTACAAAAATAAAAATGCAAACAAAAGGCGACTTGGAAAGTTGCCTTTTGTTATTTTAAACTTTTTCGTTGAGTATCTGTTTTATTTTCTTGACGTCCTCCCATAATTCGGGTATACGTTTTTGCCAAACTAGTTCGCGTCTTTTTAAAGGAGCTTCTTCTGCCGGATAACCGAAATAAACTTTGTCGCCTTTCAAGGAAGACGGAACGCCACTCTGTGCAAGGACTTGCGTATTGGCGCCAATAGTCAATGTTTTACTTACGCCAACCTGTCCCCAAAGACAAACACCGTCTTCTACAACTGTCGCACCCGCAATTCCAACCTGAGCTGCAAACAGACAATTTTTCCCGATAGTGTTGTCGTGTCCAATATGAACAAGATTATCGATTTTAGTTCCCTTACCGATGACAGTAGATGCAGTGACACCACGGTCAATCGTACAGTTGCAACCTATTTCCACGTCATCCTCAATAACAACGTTACCACAGCTTTGCATACGGCGATACCAGACGTCGCGGTCTTTTTTGGTATTGTAATAGAAAGCATCGCCACCGATGACCGTTCCGGATTGAATAACCACATTATCACCAATTTCGGTATAGTCCAATAGGGTAACATTAGGAAAAATACGACAGTTTTTGCCAATCTTCACATCTTTACCGATGAATACACCCGGCATAACAATCGTATTTTCTCCAATAACCGCCTTGTCGTTGACCATTTTTTCCGCTGGAGAAAATGGCCGAAAATGGTCTACTATTTTGAGATAGGCTTCAAAAGGATTTTCTACTACAATCAACGTTTTGCCGACTGGCACGGAAACTTCGGATGTGTTAATAATTATGTGTGTAGCTGCACTATTAAGACAGGTATCGTAATACTTGGGGGCATCGACAAAAACTAGATCACCTTTCTCGACTTTGTGTAGTTCATTAATTCCACTAGCTTGTGCATTTTCCTCTCCTACTATCTGAGTGGCACCAACTAACTCGCCAATCCATTGTATACTTACAGGTGCTGGAAATTTCATACCCTTACGACTTTTGTTTAATGCGTAAAGGTAATGGGAAAGAAGAAAGATTCCTTAGTAATTTTAGGGTATTGCCTCACCAAAAGTCAATAGATTATTGTCCGGATCCAATAATGCAAATTCTATCTGGCCCCATGGTTTTGTCTGTAAGGGACCATTGGGATGAATGGCAACACCTGTTTCTTGAAAATTTGTGTATAGGCTAGCAATATTATCCGTTCGGATGTATATCTGCCCGTAATTTTCATCTGGCATAAGTTCTTTGTACAAAAAGAAATGTATTTGGACATTGTCTTTCCTAACCATAAGATAAGGTTCAAAACTAGGATCTCCCAATTCTTCAAAACCAAGCTGACCGACAAAGAAATCACGTGTAACAGATTTGTCACGCATCGGAAGTTTGGGATGGACTTGTGTCAACATTTGCAATCGTATTTGGATAGTTAAATAATCAATGTGTCAATCCACCAACCAACAGAGAGCCATTTCTTCAAAAAATTTATACGAAATCTGTATTGGATATTCTTCTCCTTCTCTGAGAAAATCGGCATGCACCATTTGGACAGGATACTCTTCTATGTTACGAATCTTAATATTATCCTTCAAACTGATATTGCCGTAGCTCCACCATTTAAAAACGCATTCTTTGGCACTCCAAAAGGTTGTCAGCATCTGCAAGTCAATACCTCTCATACTATCCTCTGTCAACTCCATCTCTTCCTCGTCTAAAAATTTGTGCGAAATTCTTTTAATTTTCTCCGCAAACATTTCGATATCGATCCCCACTCGATCCCTTTGGCTCACTATGGCTGCAGCATAATTACCACCATGAGAAATGGAAAAATGATATTGTTCGTGCAGTAGGTATGGTTTTTTGGTATCGGCAATTTCTATCTCTTCAGACGGGAAATCAGGAAAGAGAAATTTAAGCAAAAATCGTCCTGCTAGATGTTGTAACCGCTTGTGTGGATGCCCTATGTCCCTTTTGGATGGAACACTTTCCAAAAAAAAAGCTTCGTCCTCTTCTATTTTCCAAATAGCCAGTCGAGTAAAATCATTAATATTGTGCCGAAAATAGAGGCCCATGTTCTTTTCTAAGATTTAGTAACGCAATATCGGGCAAAATACACCAATCACATAGATTTTTATGATTTTATCCGATAAAAGTATATTAGGGGAAATGGAGAAAGGAACGATCAAGATACAACCCTATTCTCGTGAGGCTCTTGGAAGCAATAGTTATGATGTACATCTGGGCAAAACATTAGCACTATACGTAGATAATGAATTGGATGCCAAAAAGCACAACCAGATTGAATATTTTGACATTCCGGAGGACGGCTTTGTCTTACAGCCCAACAAATTTTACCTTGGCGTAACAGCAGAATATACCGAAACCCATGCCCATGTTCCCTTCTTGGAAGGAAAATCTTCCACGGGCAGACTAGGTATTGACATACACGCAACAGCAGGAAAGGGGGATGTCGGATTTTGTGGAAACTGGACATTGGAAATTTCTGTCAAATTACCGGTACGTATTTATGCAGGCATGCCTATCGGACAACTTATCTATTTTCCTGTGGAGGGTTCTGTGGAAGTTTCTTATGACCACAAAAAAAATGCAAAGTATAGTGGTCAGCCTAATAAGCCCATCGAAAGCATGATGTGGAAGAATAAATTTTAACATTTTTATTCATTGACCTAAACTAAAGCTTTTTTTACCGAAAGAGAAATACAGTCATGCTCCAATTGGATACTTTTGCGTTCAATTGGAACATGACTTTTTTCAACAATACCCATATGCTCAGAAAATTACTATTCTTAAGTTTGTTTTTAGTAGGATGTTTTTACGGAAAAGCACAAGATACTTCTCGTATTGGCACAATTACTGGACAAGCAGAAGACACCCTTAACCACATGTCCCTCAAAGGTGCAAAAGTTAGACTAACAAGATTCGACGACTCTACCATATTGCAAACCACTGTTGTAGATTCTAACGGCAATTTCACTTTTGAAAGGTTGCCTTTGGATAGTTTTTGGGTACGGATAAGCGCAACAGGTTTTGCATCTATGAGGCAAAAAGCAGTACTTTCCAATGCATTTCCCAATTATCCTTTGTCACCTTTTTATATGTCCATGGCAGGTAGTAATTTGGAGGAAGTTGTTGTTGTTTCGACACCGCCCATTTCTTTCAGAGGAGACACTATGGCACTGAGAGCAGACGCTTTCAATACTAAACCAAATGCAACGGCGGAGGATTTGTTGAAAAAAATGCCCGGTATGGAAATCGATGGAAGTGGCAATATCAAAGCTCAAGGAGAGTCTGTTTCACGTGTATTGGTCAATGGCAAACGCTTTTTCGATGGAGATCCCAAGCTCGCCACACAAAATCTACCCAAAGACATTATCGACAAAATAGAAGTTTACGACGCGCAAAGTGATCAAAGTGCCTTTTCGGGTTTCGATGACGGCAATCGTGTGAAAACCATCAATATCGTCATTAAAAAAGATAAAAATGTCGGCTATTTTGGTAAGCAGGCGGCTGGGGTTGGACATTCGGATCAAACTTTATATAATGTTGGAGGCAACATCAACAAATTCAACAACGATCAAAAAATATCCTTATTAGGACAGATCAACAATGTCAATAGCCAAATGTTCACCGCTCAAGATTTAGGTGGAGGTAATGGCCGAGGTGCTGGAGGCGGAAGAGGAGCTGGAGCTTCTGGAACTTTTGGTGGTGGATCCTCTGGAATTACAAAGACAATAGCTGCTGGTCTACGCTATGCGGACAAGTGGGGACAAACAGATGTTGATGGAAGCTATTTTTACAACAATACCAAAACATGGAACGACGGACATTCTGAACGAGAAAATCTTTATTCGGATTCTTCACAAAACACTAATCAAAACAGCATAACAGGTACGTTAAGTAGAAACCAAAACCACCGTATTCAGTTCAATATACAGTCTAGTTTCGATTCAACAAATTCTTTGCTAATCAGGCCAAATATGTCCTTTATTTCAAGTGACAATCAAAGCAGTCAGTTAACAGATATATTTAAAGACACATTGGGAGAAAGAAAATATATCACACGATCCAATATCCAAAACGGAACACACAACTCAGGATTTAATGGTAGCGGGAATGCTCTTTATATGCATCGTTTTGGAAAAGCTGGAAGGACTTTGTCTCTTGGTTTGGACTGGAGCGGCAATCAAAATGACGGCTACGGCTATACAACCAATATCGTGAATTATGTTTCTCAAAACCGTACGGACTCCATTGATCGCTATTACACTACTAAATCCAATACCAATACATTAACGGAAACTGTAACTTATACCGAACCCATCGCCAAGAACCAACAATTGGCATTTACCTACAGCCATAGTTATAGAAAAAGTGTCTCTGACAGGAAAACCTATGACTATAACTTGGCGACAAACGAATATGACAAATTAGATTCCACTTTGACCAATAACTTCAACAATATCTACAAATCGGATCGTGTTGAACTTGGTTATCATTTCAATAACAAAACTATTAATTTTAGTGCAGGAAGTGGAATACAGTTTGGCCACATGATAAGTGAAAATAATTTCAAAGGATATGAACCTATTGATCGGAAATATACCAACTTCTACCCTACAGCTTCCTTCCGTTGGAATATGGAGCAATCTAGGAGGTTGTCATTCAACTATAGTGGAAGAACTGCACAGCCATCTGCTGGTCAACTACAACCAGTATTGGACAATTCCAACATACTAAACCAAACAGTTGGTAATCCTGATCTAAACCAATCGTTTTCTCATAGTTTCCGCGCCAATTATTTTTTCTTTGATAGAACAAATAACAAACACCTCTTTAGTATGCTTAGTTACACACTGACAACAAACAACATTGTCAATGTAACGACTAGACTGAACAATGGAGGGCAATTAACATCCTACACCAATATGAGTGGATTCTATAGTATTAATGGTTCATTTGATTATGGGTTTCCGATCGTGAAACCCCAGTCCAATTTGTCTTTCCGCACAGCATTAAGTGCACAAAAATCACCAGGTCTCGTGATCGACAATACTTCTGGAATACCCGATACTGCTCGCAACGACACACGTAACTATGGATTTGGAGAAAGGATCAGTTGGACTACAAATTTAGCTACAACTTTCGATGTCAACATAAGTACCGAGCCATCCTACACCATTTCCAAATATTCTTTCAATGCAGGAAACAATACCAACTATTTTTCACAAAACGTAACATTTGAAGGTACATGGTACACTAAATCTGGTTGGCAAGTCAATGGTACTTTTAACTATACGTATTATACTGGATTGTACAATACTAGTGTACCTATTTGGAATATGTATATTTCCAAATCCATATTTAAAAACAAGCAAGGAGAGATTCGTTTTTCCGTAAATGATATTCTTAATCAAAACAAAGCTGTCACCAATACAAGATCTGATAACTATATTATGACATCCACCAATACCGTTCTCAAAAGATATGCGATGATCTCTTTTGTTTACAACTTACGAAGCTTTAACGGTAGGAACGGTGGCAATGGAGACAGAAGAGGAATGGGTGGAGACCGAGGAGATAGAGGTGGCATGGGCGGCGGCTGGGGAGGAGGAATGGGCGGTGGCAGAAACCGCTCTAACTAATAAGCCGACTATTCATTTAGATATTAACAATTTGTTTTAACTTGGGCGCAAATAATCATTTTTATGCCCAAGTCAATTTTTAGACTGGGTATTGCACTAACTATGGCAATACCTAGTTTTGCATTTGCACAGCAAAAATATCAATGGAAGCAAGCAACTTCCGCCGGTTATAGTTATCAATATGTAACAGACGATCCATTGAAAGCACGTTTTTACACTTTGAAAAATGGCCTCAAAGTTATTCTTACGCAAAACAACAAAGAACCCAGAATAGCCGTAAATATTCCTGTTAGAACAGGAAGCAACAATGACCCTTCAGACCACACTGGCTTAGCGCATTACCTGGAGCACCTTTTGTTTAAAGGAACTGACAAGTTCGGCTCATTGGACTGGAGTAAGGAAAAACCTTATCTTGACAGGATTACTGAATTGTATGCAGAATATAACAAGATTCCAACAACGGATAGCCTTGCACGAAAAGAGAAATACCATGAAATAGATAGTATTTCTGGTGTAGCATCCCATTATTCTATTGCCAATGAATATGACAAATTAATGTCTAATCTTGGCTCGCAAGGGACGAACGCACACACTTGGGTAGAAGAAACTGTATACGAAGAAAACATTCCGTCCAATGCTTTGAATAAATTCGTACAGATACAAGCGGAAAGATTTCGCAATCCACAGTTCCGTCTGTTTCATACAGAGTTAGAAGCGGTTTACGAGGAAAAAAACAGAGGTTTGGATAACGATGGTTGGAAAGTCAATGAAGCTTTGCTAGCTGCCGTTTTCCCAACATCCAATTATGGCCAGCAAACAACTATTGGTACCATCGAGCACTTAAAGAATCCATCTTTAATCGCGATCAGGAACTACTATGACAAATATTATGTCCCCAACAATATGGCTATTGTTATGTCCGGAGACTTCAACCCAGATGAGGCCATTAAGCTCATAGACAAAAATTTTAGTTACATGGTAGCTAAACCTGTAGAAGACTATAAGGATCCAATAGAAAAACCTATTGTCGGACCCATTGTCAAAGATGTATATGGTCCAAGTGCCGAATCTTTGACCATTGGATACCGTATTGGCAAGGCAGAATCGCATGAAGCAATGATGGCGGATCTGATCGGGGAAATATTAAATAACGGCAAAGCCGGATTGTTTGATCTTAACCTCAACAAAACTCAAAAAGTCGCCAAATCATTTGCCGGACCTGATCAAAATAAGGATTATGGAGTTTTCGAACTAGGAGGTTCTCCAAAACAAGGGCAGAGTTTAGAGGAGGTAAAAAATCTTCTTCTTAGTCAAATAGATTTGCTTAAAAAAGGAAAGTTCGACACTACACTTATCAAAGCAATCGTTGCTAACAATAAACTAGCTAAACTTAAATCACTAGACAACAATGACGCGCGCATCGGAATGCTGATGAAAGATTTCATCAATAGCAAGGGTGAACAATGGCCTTTTGTCGTATCCGAAATCGACGACATGTCTAAAGTTTCAGCAAAAGAAGTCATCGCTTTTGCCAACGAAATTTTCAAAGACAACAACTATGTAATCGTATACAAACACAAGGGTGAAGATAAAAACATAGCCAAGGTTGAAAAGCCAAAAATATCCCCCGTTGAGACAAATGCCGGCAAGCAATCTGACTATGTAAAAACAATGTCCGAACAAAAACTCCCTTCCATTCAACCTAAATGGATTGACTATAAAACAGCTATTCAAAAAGGTAAAGTAAAAAATGCAGACGTCCTTTATGTGCCGAACAAAGAAAATAGTTTGTTTAATTTATATTACTACTATGATTTCGGTTCTTACAGCAATAAGTTGTTACCGTTGGCATTGACATACTTACAATATCTAGGAACAGAAAAATATAGTTCTGCTGACATTAGCAAATTGTTCTATGATCAAGCCGCCAGTTTCAGCGCGAGCGCATCGGCAGAGTCGATGACAATGTCTATCAGTGGGCTCAATGAAAATTTCAGTAAAGCAGTCTCTCTATTCGAAGATTTGCTTTTGCATTGTAAAGCAGACGAAGAAGCGCTTACTGGTTTGAAAAACAGGTTAATGAAATCCAGAACAGATGCCAAGTTAAACAAAAGTACTATCGCTAGCGGAT
>QFOI01000013.1 GCA_003241175.1 Pseudopedobacter saltans | reverse complement strand
ATTGGATTTTTCTACCTTAAGTATTTTCGTTTGGTACTTAAGAGGCTTGTCTTTGCTGTCTAATCTAATGTAAGAATTGGGTTGAGCTATAGCGTAGTTCGCCATCGCAATAAAAGAAAATAAAACAATGAGTAGGAAATATCCTTTTTTAATTGAAAACATGCATCATTTTAAACGTAAAACAAAGCTGAAAATTTTATATTAACTCTTGTAAATTAATCTATTGGAAAAATGTTTTTCACAATAGTCAAATAGTCATTTTAAATAATTTTAATATAATTTAGTAATTTATTGATTTCAAATTAAATATGTTATTTAATTAAAATTTTAATTTATATATTTATATTGTAAGTGTTCTTGATTTCGGCCATGACAAATGTACTGTGCGTGCTTCCAATACTTTCCACAGCCCCCAATTTATTGAATACAAAATCCTGGTAATGTTTCATGTCTTTGGCGTATACTTTTAAGAAAAAATCAAAATCACCTGAAATATTATAACATTCCACAACCTCATCAATATCCATAATATCTTCCACGAATTTGTTTCCGATATTCTTGTCGTGTTGTTTGAGTTTTATATTGCAAAAAACGATGAAACCTTGATTAAATTTTTCTGCATTAAGAATGGCAATGTATTTTTTAATAAAACCATTCTCTTCAAGTTTTTTTATTCTCTCAAAAACAGGCGAAGCCGAAAGATTGACTCTCGAAGCCAATTCTTTCGTGGTATATTTTGAATTTTCAGCTAGTATTCTTAATAGCTGTAAATCAATATTGTCTAAATCAGTCATAGAAAATTATTCTTTTTAACTTGCAATAATACATAGTTTATGGTGTTTTTATTGGTATAAATTGTATATAGTAGTTAAATATTCTTATTTTTCAATAGTTATCAGTTTTTTAATCTGTGGTTTTAGCTTTGTTCGGTAAACAAATAAAATAAGATGAAAACGCACAATCTTGGTTATCCTCGTATTGGGAACAATAGAGAACTCAAAAAAGCTGAAGAAGCCTATTGGACTGGTAAGTCTGAGGTGACAGAATTACTACAAGTTGCCAAAGAAATCAGACTTAAAAACTGGAATATTCAAAAAGATGTTGGTATTCAATTCATTCCCGTGAATGATTTCTCTTTTTATGACCAGATGCTGGATATGAGTTTGATGGTTGGAGCTATTCCACGACGTTTTCATGATCTTATGCAAAAACAGCAATTGCGGGATATTGATTTACTCTTTGCAATGGCGCGTGGTTATCAGAAAAATGGCTTCGACATAAAGGCGATGGAAATGACTAAATGGTTTGATACCAACTATCACTATATTGTGCCGGAGTTTACTGCAAATCAAAATTTCGTTTTATATAATTCAAAAATCATCAATGAATTTGTAGAAGCTAAACAGGCCGGAATTAATGCTAAACCGGTCTTGATCGGCGCATTTACTTATCTGTATTTGGGTAAAGAAAAAAATACTGAATTTTCACGATTTGAATTGATTCATAATATATTAGAAGTATATATTGAAATTTTAAATAAATTGGAAAATTGTGGTGCACAGTATATCCAATTTGACGAACCTGCCTTGTCACTTAATCTTACAGATGCTGAAAGATCTGTGATTGCAAAAGTCTATTCAACCATTCGGGAAAGATTTCCTAACCTAAAAATCATATTGGCAAGCTATTTTGAATGCTATGGAGACAACATTGATACGGTACTTCATTTGCCGATTGATGTTTTGCATTTAGATCTTGTCAGATGCGAAAATCAATTAAGCGATATTTTACAAAAAAATATCTCCAATAGGGATTTGCAATTGTCTTTAGGAGTGGTCGACGGCAGAAATATCTGGCAAAACGATTTTAAAAAATCTTTGGCTCTAATCGAAAATGCCAGCAATAGTATTGGAAAAGATCGTATCTGGATCGCACCGTCTTGCTCATTATTACATTCTCCATGTGATTTGGAATTGGAAAAGGATGAACGCATTTTGAAACCAGAAATAAAGCAATGGTTGGCATTTGCTAAGCAGAAAATTGAAGAAGTTGTTATATTGGCACAATTGGCATCTGGAAATGCAGATTTAAATACACAAACAAAATTTCAATCCAATATAGCCGCAAACGAACTTCGTAAAACATCTTCTTTAATTCATAATCCAACTGTAAAAAATAGGGTAGAAGGATTGACAGAAAAAGACGATAAGCGCCATAATTCATTCAATATCAGAAAAAAGCTACAACATTTCAGATAAATATTCACTCAGCTATGCAATTGAAATAACTAATAATGAAATTAAAAAAGGAGCAATAAAGGTTAATATATTATACTCTCTAAATGTGGAAAATGAGTCAATTCTCCTAAACAGCAATGATTTCCCTAAAAATTTAATTTCTATTTCCCATCAAAGAAAATTAGAAAATGTGTTGCCTGATTTTGAAAGTCTGCATGAGAAAATCGAATCTGAATTTAATGAGAAAAAATCCGAATTTGAAAAATGTGTTTTCTTAAACACTCCTAATGAACTAAAGGAATATATCATATCCAAAATCAGTGATAAAAAAAGGACAAAATTCAATAAGAAATACTCAGATGAAATAATAAAAGAACTTAGCAACAAGATAACCACTCTACATGAGCTAGCTATAAAATTAAATAAAATTGAAATGCTATTTCCTCCTGAAGAAGAAGAATCGTTAGACTATTGGCGCTTTACAATTTATAAGGCGATAATGAAGAAGTAAAAATAGTAAGCACTTCGCCTTTCCAATTGAAAGGAGGAGTGCTTATTTACTTTTATAAATTGTAATGAATTGACAGCATATAGGATTCATGGATAAACTTTTTACTTTTGTTATTACTCGTCTTTATATCTCCCCACCGAGCCATTACAGTGATTAGTTTCATCAATATTCCTTACTAACCATTGGCGTAGCTTTCTTTCTCTCGCTTCAGTTAATTCGAGTTTATACTCAACCAAGCAAATACGTCCCTCTTGACCATAGTCCAGTGTTCCCATGTGTGGATATTTCATTTCTATCTCTGCATCCCTAAACTGAATCCATAGCCTTTCAGCTTTTCTCATTTTGGAAATAAACAATGTATCTTTTTTGTAAAGTTCTAGTATTCGTTTATAGACAGTGTTTAATCTTTCTTCTGCTTTATCTAATTCTTTGTGTGCTTCATCAACCATCTGACTTGTTGTCTGTGCTTGACTTTTAATACTTAAGAATACAAGCAGAAAAATAATAGAGGCAATTCTCATGAGAATGAAATTAAAAGTTAGAGAAATAGATTGTTTTTTGCTGGTTGAGCATTATAATGTATTGTAGAATTGTCTTCCTTTTGAAATAGACTAATATCATACGCCTTCTTATATATTTTATCTCCATTTGACAATTTGAAAACATCATATTCTCCATCAGATGATTGATTCGTAATTGTCCATCTCTTTTTTAATGAATTGTTGTCTATTAGTGAAATTGTACCTGATTGAAAGAATAAATAAAGATTATTATATTCTTTTTCGCCCCCATCTTCATATTCTTCTTTGTTGATCTTAAATGTATTGGTATTTAAATCGTCAGATTGTTGTTCATCATTATCAGTTATAGACGCTTCATTGTTGGTATTATTTGAATTTTGTTTATTGGTTTTATTGGAGTGCTTCTTAGACGATTCTTCACCAAATGACAGCCCCTTATTATTGTGCTTACCAAATATTCTCGTTGCATCGAATTTCCATTTTCCATTTATTTTTTTTACAATCATGGAAATCTTCATACTACTAGAATCCTTTCCGCTTTTATAAGATAGAACATAATCTAGTTTGGCGGTATTACTACTATCATTAAAATCATGCACTTTAATATCAGTTGGAGATAAATTTATTTCTGTCCCTAACGCTTGTGCTAATGGTGCGAACCCCATCCCCATTAAAACCACCATATCTGGCGTATTGTAAAATGGAAGGCCTTTCGCAGAAGTTCCTGCAATAGTACTAGAAGAATAAGAACCATTGAGAATATTGGCATATATATCTTCTAGCTGATCTTTTATTTCTTGTTTGTCTGTTGGATGTGATGTAAATACAGTAGTAATTCTGTCAAATTTGATACTATTCGTTTTACTATCATATAGATAAAATAAGAAGCCTAATATGGATAATATAACCAAAACAAACAGCCAAATATTAATTCCTCTTCTCTGAGTTGTTATCTCATTGCTATAGGTTGGATCATTACTAAAATACGAGACTTGATTATCATTATTAGTCGAGCTATCTTGATCATTTGTAGAATTATAGTAATCTAATTCCTCTTGTATTCTTCTATTTTGCCTACTAACTCCCACAATGGCCCAAATAAAACAAGTAATGTAATATGTAAAAAGCAGAAGTAAGCCAGTTACCAATGCATCACTTGAATTACTCTTGAACAGAATAGTAAACCCGACAATTGGAGCAAGAAAACCCATTACTAAACCAGCAGTGACAGAAACATAAAAAAGACCAAAGCCTCCAAAAAAAATTGTCAGCAAAAAAGCAATGCCTTTGCTTTTCATTACTTTGACGACAGTATAGTTCATAGTTAAACAGTTTAGGGCAAAAAATAAGCTTGAGCAATCACATTTACCTGCATTTTGAGGAGGTCGAATTCCTGTAGTACAAAGTAAAGCTACGCCCAAGCCGTGCCTGAGCGTTTGGCTAAACCTTCTCGTACTACTTTTAAACTTTCGACCTTTCAAAATGCGAGAATGTTTGCGAAACGCAATTATGTATATATCAATTAAGCTTTATCTCTTATCAATATTTTATTTAATTTATAATATAAACAAAGGTAAGAAAGAAAAATTGGGAAGAAAAATTTTCCCGCACTACCACATTCATGAGCGATATGGATGCAATATGGGCCACTATGAGCGAGGAGAAGGATTTTTCCACGAATTTACTGCCGAAAAATCCTTCTCCTATATTGGCCCATATTGATTTTATATTTCCGTTCCGAAAGTATCAAGACAATATTGAACGTCTTCTTTCTCGATTCGGGCAAATACTCCTTCGCTTTTTAGATATTCCATAAACTTGTCGCTAACACAAACCCGCCATGATAGTCTTCCATCTGAAAGTTTAAGAGATAGTTTGTCACAAAAGCATTTACTTTTATATTCTTCCGTCGCCCTATTTTGTTCATTTAAGAAACCAAATTTCCTTAAATAATATAAGAAATTATTTTTTCCAATACCTTTCCTATTTAGTACTAGAACTGCTTTTTTAACATCATATCCAGCTGATCCATCGGCAAATACTGAGTATGGCTTATTTATATATTTCATAATTTTTTGTTTTTAAAGGAGATAGAAAATTCTTAAATTTCCTATCTCCTAACATCCTTTTTTATTTTTTTTCGTAGTGACCGTATGATGGACGCTTCAATTTTCCTTCGTTTATGAAATTTGACAAATAATTCTCTGCTGTTTTCTCTTTAATTCCGTGATGGTTTGCCAAGTCCATTGCATTTTTTCTTGTAAACTCAGTTGGCAAACTATCAAACCATTCGTCTCTTTTCTTTGATAAAAATTTATTTTTCTTAGTTCCACTAACTACGTTGAAAACCTCCAGTGTATGATAAATGAGTGTATTAACAGTTGACTCTGCAATATCAAAATCAATGTCTTTGCAAACTATTTTTTCTATTGAATTCAATTTGGCATCACTCTCATCTATCAGTCTCAATACGCATAAGATCATTGACAAACGAAATTGAATAATGCCCAAGCGTCTAACACTTGCAAGTATTTCTGCTCCATATTGGAAAAACAATTCATTTTGTCTTTTTGAAAATGTAGCATTAAAACTATTTTTCTGCTCCTTTGTCCATTCAAATAGTATTCTATTTTCTTCCGTAATTGCTGACGTTTCAAAAAATGGAGCCAAATGCCCTTGAAAGTGAATTGCCTGACCTTCGAAAAAGTCATCTAAACAAATATTTTTTTCATCGAAAACATTTTTCCATTCTAGATCGAGAGGCATGACATAAAACATAAATCTGCTAAAAAAACCATTCTCTGCAGATGGGAATAGCCTCTTGACTTGATTTTTTGTCCCACTCAACAATAGAGAGAGATACGTTTTTCTGAGTTTTATCTCTTCGTCATTTGTTTTTCTTAGGCATGAGATTGGTTCATGGTGAAAACACTTTCTCAGATTGTCAGTAAAATTCCCCCAATCTTTATTTCCAAGAGCGTTACACAAACTATCAATTTCGCTTTCGATTATTAAGGCGAAATTTTTATTATTCTTCATTGCATTGATCAACGCTGTATTAGACACATTCGCAGCAACAATAAATCTTTGCTGTAAAGGTTTCTGAGGTCTAGGCGGTCTGGGGAAAGTCTCCAAATTATTCCACTCTTCTAGCTCTTTCTCATATTCAGCAAGACATTCCAAATATGAATCTCTAAGAGAATCATCAATTGTTCCACACAAAACACTTGCTAAGTTCATAATTCCTTTTCCTGCAGAGGGAGGTGCCATAATAATGGAATAAAGATTTGCGCCAAGCATTACATCATCGTACTTCCCTCTTACTTTAGGCATCCAATTACTTAATACTGTCATGATAGAAAGAAACAAAACATCTTTCTGTTTTCCTTCTGTGAACGCCAATAAACGTTCTATATTTCTAGGTAGTTTTTTATAAATATCTTCATCTAACATTGGTATATCTTCTAAACTACTCTCCCATGTATTAAAATCACCAGAATATCTGCTATATATATCATCTATAATTTTGAACAATTCATTTTCAAGGCTGAAAATGTCATTTTTCCTCAATGTTTCAGGATGGTCGAAAAACATTTGCTCGCAATACGATTTTAAAACTTTTTTATCTACACCAAGCTTATTACTAAGGCTACTAAGTTTTACTATAAAGTTGTGGCGATTACCTTTCTTATATTCCCCTACAGACTGAACTGCAAGAGAACACAGTTTAATAAAATTGCTATGGTCATGCTTGTGACTAACATCTATTTTACCAATTCTCTGAATTGGAGAAATTGTCATCTCCTTATTATTACTAATCACCTCTTCAATTCCAGAATCATTAAGTATCTTGTCAATAGTTGGAACAGTATTATATTCCGAATTAAAATAAGCATTAGGATCAAAAGATACATAACAAGCTCTAGCAACATCTTTACAAGCTTTATCAAAATATGATTTTGAGAGATCAAGCTTATGAGATAAGTATTTGATACACGAATTGTAATTTTCTTCTTGGGAAAAAGTATCATGATCAATCCTCATTATTACTTTGTATCCATTTCCAGATGGAGAAATAAAATAGAGAATTATATCCTTTTCTATTTCTTTTAGATTTATTTTATCCATCAGGTCACTATCCAAATCATCAATATCTATGCATATAAATCCAGAATGTTGGATTAGACCATCCTTCTTTCTTACTGAAAATAGACCAGATGGAGTAAAATACGGAAGCATATATGCCTTTATTTTTTGTCTCTCATCTTTTGAAGAACAAGCCCTTATCCTTTCTTGAGTTTCCTTAATGCTGTACTCATCCTTTTTAATAACCAACGAAATTTCTTCAATTGAGCATTCAACTTCTGGAATATTATTTTGTATTGGATTGCGGAAAAAACTTACCATCATTGCTTTAAAAATTTGTGAGGGATTTAAGGATTTAGGAAATTTAGGACCTCTCATCCCTCTTGTTTATGAATTTTATTTATTTATTATATCTTCTATCTTTTTTTGTGAGTATCTGTAAGAACCTCCTAGGATGATTGGCTTTAATATACCATCTGATTCTAGTTTGTACAAGGTTGGTAGCGTTATGTTAAGTAGCTCACATACTTGTTTACGATTTAATAACGGAGATACCTTTGGCGGAGAGTTTATTTGTTGCTCAATAACTCTTTGAACAGCTTCTAGTACTGCACTTTTTACCACTTCTTTTAGCAACTCTTTAAAATCCTTTTCAGAGTACTGGATTAAAACAGAATGAACCATATTTATCACATTTAAATTGAATAATTGCATAGTGTTTTTAGGCACTATAATTCTATTAAATGCGGATAAATATGATTCACTTAAATTATACTATAAATATTATTTTATAGTATAAAATTGCTTATTTTGAACTACTGGATTTCGACCTCCTGAGTACAAAGTAAAGCTGTATAATTCATTCATTTTCAGTTAAATACAAATAGTTTAAAAATTTCGAAACTATATAATTATATCTTTTATATTATATAGTATCTAATATAAAAATTATCTATTGAAAAATATATTGTGCTGTAAGACATCGGCATTTTGCTGTTTGGTAATTCTCACATATTTCTGAAAAACCTTTAACGATTTATGGGCGGAGATTAACATGATCGAAGAGGTAGGAACTCCTTCCAATATGCAGTTACTTATCATGCTTCTCCTACCTGTATGGCAACTGATCAATTCGTATTTTTCAAATGTCTTTGTCTGCTTTACACCAGCTACTGTTTTTGTTATCGTAACGGCTTCTGTCAATCCTGCCAATCTACAAACATCCTTTAACAGAGAGTTGAAAATTTGATTGCAGGGAGCTTTGGGTAGTTGCGAATCATATTTGTCGAATATGTTCCTTACCTTCTTTGAAATGGGAATTATCACATCTTCACCAGTTTTTTGGGTTCTCATTTCAATTGTTGCCTCCTTTATGTTTTCTTGTCTTATATTAATAAGGTCAGAATAACGAAGAGATGTATAGCAACTTATGATAAACAAATCTCTCACAATATCTTTTTTATCTCCCTTCTCAAGATTCAAATCAAGTAGCTTTTGAAGCTCTTCCTCTGTAAGGAAAACTTTATCAACCTCTTCAGTTGGCTTAATAAATTTTCTGCTTCTAAAATCAAGATTGGTATTAATACCTCTTTCGGTGGCTTCATTCATAAATACCTTAATGTTTTTAATATGCTTGCCTTCTGTATTTCTTGCCATGTTTAGACCTTGTAGGTACTGAACAAATCCACTTCTCCATCCCAGTGTTATATCTTCAAAATCAATCTTTTTGTTTTTCAATAAAGCAAAAGCCTCTAAATGTCTTTGGGTAGTGACATAAGTCTTGATTGTTCCTACTGATTTTGACCCTTTACATTCGTCGATATATTGGCTTATAAATTTCATCAATGTAACTTTCTCAACGGGTTTCTCTAATAGAGAAATATATGATTCGTCAATCTTTTGGAGTAGTTTATCTGTTACCACTTTGGCTGGAGGTATATCAAACTCTCTCAATAAATCGAAAAAGGCATTTTTAAACTCCATTGATATTTTATCTATCGCCATATTAACAGCAGATGCTGTTAAGTTTCGTCTTGTCACGATAGCTCTTTGTTTTTCAAAGCTCCATTCTGACGGTGCTATTTTCTCTCCTGTACTTATAAATACTCTTTGACCGCAATACTTTACTTGCATAGAGATCAAGGTCTTTTCAATAGAAGATGGTTGTTTTAAATAGAATCTTGGTTCGGGAATTTCCATTTTATTAAATATTGAGTAAAATAATTGTTTAAATATGTGGATTGTCTTACTTATTTGCTTCTACACAAAGCTCTATGGAATGTGGAGACTTTACAACGTGTATGCACCTTGTTGTAGAATTGTTTTTCTGCAGTAAACGGTTGTCTTAGAAGTCGCCCCAAGGTCAGCATTGAGCTTTACTAAGTTTTATCATTTTTGCCTCCTTCGATACTTTTTTCACTTTCATCCAGTGTAAAAGAGCAACAAGAGTCAACAAAGATCATAAAAGGGAAATCGGACCAAGTGGGCCCACTGAAAATCAAGCAGTTATGAAAATATTTCATAGCTGCTTTTTTATGTGCTTGCATTATTCGGTTATCAACCTCCTGCTATGAAAAATTATATTTCATTTAAACTTATCGTTTTTTGAGTCGTCCAAAATGGGCATCTTCTCGTTTGATGCATAACGATTTTACACACACAAGAAGGAATATTATATCTAAAAGGATTTACATATTGTTTTTTTTACTGTTGGGATGCCTATTGGTGTTAACGAAGCACGATAGGGCGCTTCCTAGTGGTATTGACTTTTCTGGACAACATATTACAAACTGCAATAATCAGTTGAGTACTTTACATAGTTCGGCGACATCCAAAATTAAAAAGCGAAAAAGAACTTTTATGGAAGAGTCTTCTAGTTGCAGTGAGGTTGTGGAAACGTCAGAAAACACGTACTTATCCTACTATACAAAAGCTTTAGTAATTATTAGTATTCTAGTTGCGCTCTTGTTTAGACTTCTTTTTTTTGAGACCTTGATTACTAAAGTCCAACTACTATATGATAAATGCAATAATTATATATCAAAATATATAATGATAATGGCACTCAGAATTTGAATACTATATCATTGAAAATAGGAATGAAGTATGGTTCATTCTATTACAATCGTTTTTAATACATCTAGTTTTAAGGATCAATATTTAAATCTCAAATCCTCGTTATGAAAATGAATGTTCTCGCACTTGTAAGTGTGAGCCTTGTCCTTGGTTTGTTCAGCTGCAAATCCAAAGAGAAGCCTGCAGAGACCACCGGAAAGCTGCTCGTGACTAGTACCCTTGGTATGGACACATCAGTGGTTAGAAACTACGTATCACAGATACATTCCATAAGGCACATTGAAATCCGCTCGCAGGAGAAAGGATATCTGGAAAAAGTATATGTGGATGAGGGACAATTTGTCAAGAAAGGACAACTATTGTTTCAGATTATGCCAGCGGTTTACAATGCTGAAAAACAAAAAGCAGCGGCTGAAGCAGAAAAGGCACGCATTGAACTTCAGAATACCCAAGCTCTTTTTGATAAGAAAGTTGTAGCGCCCAATGAATTGGCTATGTCTAAAGCAAGTGCTGCATTTGCCAAAGCAGAATTGAATCTTGCGAATACGCACTTAAAATTTACCGAAATACGAGCGCCTTTTGATGGTTTTATTGACAAACTTGACATGAAATTGGGGAGTTTGGTTGATGAAGGTGATTTGTTGACGACTCTTTCTGACAACGCACAGATGTGGGTTTATTTTAATGTTCCTGAGGAAGAATATCTCAATTATAAATTGGCAGAAGGTCAAGAAAATCTGAAAGAAGTTCACCTATTGATGGCCAATAATGAAGTTTTCAAACAAAGTGGCGAGGTGAAAACAATTGAGGCTGATTTCAATAACGAAACCGGCAATATTGCTTTTAGGGCTACATTTCCTAATCCAACAAATTTGTTGCGCGATGGAGAAACCGGAACTATATTGATGACTATTCCAATGGAGAATTCTGTTGTTATTCCGCAAAAATCTTCTTTTGAAATTTTAGATAAAAAATATGTTTACGTAGTAGATGATAACAAGCAAATACATCTTACTCCAATAGAAGTAAAAGCCGAGTTGCCAGATCTCTATATCATTCAAAAAGGTCTGACTGCCGGGCAGAAAATAATTTTGGAAGGTGTGAGAAAAGTGCAGGATAAGGATAAAATCGAATTCGACTATGAAGAACCTAACAAAGTTTTGAAAGAACTAAAAGTCGCATCAGAATAATCCTATCAACAATTATCTAATAAACATACTATGTTCGAAAAATTTATAAAGAGACCTGTCTTGGCAATAGTACTTTCCATATTCATATTGGGTATGGGTATTATTGCCATTACGTCTCTTCCCGTTTCTCAATTTCCAAATATTGCACCTCCCGTTGTGGTGGTAAATATTGCTTATCCAGGTGCAAGTGCCAATGTGTTGGTGGAATCTGTTTTGATTCCTATGGAAAAAGCCATCAATGGTACACCCGGAATGAAATACATGACTTCGGATGCTACAAGTGCAGGGGAGGCTACTATACAAGTTTATTTTAATCTAGGTACCGATCCAAGTCAAGCAATGGTTAATGTTAAGACTAGGATTGAGCAAGTTACCAATAGATTGCCTGAACTCGTACAGCGTGAAGGTCTTGTGGTTAGCTATACCTCTCCTAACATGTTGATGTATGTCAACTTGTATAGTAAGGATCCTCATGCCGACCAAAAATTCCTTTACAATTTCGCTAACGTCAACTTGATTCCGGAAGTGAGCAGGTTGGATGGCGTGGGTAGTGCCAAAATATTAGGTAGTCGTCTATATGCGATGCGCATATGGCTCAATCCCGATAGAATGCGTGCCTATAATGTATCAACAGATGAAGTGATGAAAGCCATGAGCGAACAAAGTATTATTGGTTCGCCAGGTCGTCTCGGACAAAGTACTGGACAAAGATCTCAATCAACAGAATACGTATTGACCTACAAAGGGAGATACAATAAGCCGGAAGAGTACGAAAATATCATTTTGCGTGCAAATGATAAAGGAGAAATACTCAGGCTAAAAGACGTAGCAAAAGTGGAACTAGGTAGTGAGTTTTATGATATTTACTCCAACTTGAATGGCTTGCCATCTGCTTCCATTACTTTGAAACAAACTTATGGAAGTAATGCTAGTTCGGTTATTGAAGAAGTTAAGTCCAAACTAGAAGAACTTAAAAAAACATCCTTTCCTCCTGGGATGGACTATAAAATTACTTATGATGTCTCCAATTTCTTAAACGCTTCCATAGAAAAGGTGGTTCATACACTTGTAGAAGCTTTTATACTGGTGGCTTTGGTTGTATTTATTTTCTTAGGCGATTGGCGTTCAACGTTGATTCCGACATTGGCTGTGCCAGTTTCTTTGATTGGTACATTTATGTTCATGCAGCTATTCGGTTTGACTATAAATCTTATTACGTTGTTTGCGTTGGTTCTGGCTATTGGTATAGTTGTAGATAATGCCATAGTTGTAGTGGAGGCAGTGCATACCAAGATGGCGGAAAAGCATTTGTCTCCTTATAATGCTACAATGGAGGTCGTCAAGGAGATTAGTGGAGCTATCATTGCTATTACTTTGGTCATGACTGCGGTCTTTGTGCCAGTTGCGTTCATGTCTGGTCCAGTTGGCGTATTCTATCGCCAATTTTCCATTACGATGGCCTGTTCTATTGTTATTTCCGGTTTTGTGGCATTGACATTGACGCCTGTATTATGTGCTATCATTCTAAAAAATAATCATGGCAAAAAAAGAAGAAGAACGCCTATCAATATGTTCCTTGATTGGTTCAATCGTGGATTCGAAAAAATGACAGGGAGATATACCAATTTCATGAAACGTATAGTCAATAGACGATTGATCACTTTTGTATTACTATTGGCTTTTGCATTTGGAATATTTGGAGTGTCCAAAACATTACCTTCTGGTTTTATACCTAGTGAGGACCAAGGAATGATTTATGCAATTGTGCAAACACCTCCGGGCTCTACACTTGAACAAACAAATGACATTGCTCGACAACTACAAACAGTAGCTGAAAAAGTTGATGGCGTATCTTCTGTAACTGCTTTAGCAGGTTATGAAGTATTGACAGAGGGCCGCGGATCTAATGCTGGTACATGTCTTATAGAATTAAAAGATTGGGACAAGCGTACCAAAACGGCAGCTCAGATTACGGAAGAACTAGAAGAAAAAACGAAAAATATCGCAGGTGCGACTATAGAGTTTTTTGGTCCGCCGGCGGTGCCTGGATATGGTGCGGCAGGAGGTTTTTCTTTGCGTCTTTTAGATGAGACACATACAGATGACTATAAAGCGCTTGAAAAAGTAAATGATGATTTCATGGCGGCTCTTCGGAAGAGAAAAGAGCTATCTGGGTTATTTACTTTCTTTAGTGCCAACTATCCTCAATACGAGTTGCAGATCAATAATGATGCAGCTATGCAAAAAGGTGTTTCGATAGAAAACGCCATGAACAACTTGTCCATATTAATTGGTAGTACATACGAACTAGGTTTCATTAGGTTTGGTACGTTCTTCAAAGTGTATGTTCAGTCATCGCCAGAATACCGAGCCTTACCAGATGATGTATTGAAACTGTATGTTAAGAACGATAAAGGGGAAATGGTTCCGTATTCAGCATTTATGACAGTGAAAAAAACACATGGTTTAAATGAAATTACGCGCTACAATATGTATCCTTCTTCATCCATTAAAGGAGAACCTGCTCCTGGTTATAGTACTGGTGAAGCTATCAAAGCAATTGAAGAGGTTGCCAAACAAACATTGCCTAGAGGATATGATATTGGCTATGAAGGTTTAACAAAAGATGAAGCTGCGAGAGGTAATGAAGCAATTGTTATTTTTGCGATAGTGTTGGGTTTTGTGTATTTGATATTAGCCGCACAATATGAAAGTTTTGTTATTCCTCTTTCTGTGATTCTGTCTTTACCTGCTGGTATTTTCGGTGCTTTTTTACTGGTCAAGTTAATGGGTGTTTCCAACGACGTTTATGCACAGGTTGGGTTAGTAATGCTAGTTGGACTTCTAGGAAAAAATGCTGTACTTATAGTTGAATTTGCTATGCAGAAACATGCGGAAGGTATGACGGTATTCAAGGCTGCGATAGAAGGGGCAAGAGAGCGTTTCCGACCGATTCTTATGACATCCTTTGCTTTTGTTGCAGGTATGTTACCCATGCTGTTTGCTCATGGACCGGGTGCTATTGGTAATAGGACTATTGGTGCCGCTGCCGCTGGAGGTATGTTATTTGGAACTATATTCGGAGTTATTATCGTTCCGGGACTATACTTTATTTTTGGCAGTATAGCAAGTAAGAGAAAACTAATTAAGGTAGAAGATGAATTGCCGTTATCAGAAAAATTTGAAGAATAATGCACAAAAAGAAAATATATATTGCTATTGTTATCTTTTCAATACTATATACAGCTTGTAAAGTTCCTAAATTAGCCGAAAAGCCTAGTGTCAATGCATTACCTACTAATTTTGATAGTACGGATACACTTGCGAATAGTCAAGACACTATAAATATAGCCAAGATAAAATGGGATCAATATTTTACAGACCCTAATTTGGTGGCTTTAATTGATACCGCTTTAAGAAATAATCAAGAACTAAATATTCTTAGACAAGAGATTGATATGTCTCAAAACGAAATACAAGAGCGTAAAGGTGAATATTTACCTTTTGTAGGGGCTAAAGTGGGTGCTGGTGTAGAAAAAGTTGGCCGTTATACGGAACTTGGAGCGTTGGAGGACAACGTGGATATCATGGAAGGGCGAAAGATGCCAGATCCAATGACAGACTATGGCTTGTCGTTAAATGCTCGTTGGGAAATCGACATTTGGAAGAAGTTGCACAACGCTACCAAAGCTGCCATAGAAAACTATATGGCATCGGTAGAAGGGAAAAATTTTGCAGTAACCAATCTTATTGGAGAGATCGCTTCTTCCTATTATGAATTGTTGGGATTAGATAATCAGCAAAAAATACTTGATCAGAACATTGCCATACAAGCAAATGCGCTCGAAGTTGTCAAAGCGGAAATGATGGCTACGAAAACGACACAATTGGCTGTCAAAAAATTTGAAGCAGAACTATTAAAAACAAAAAGCCTTCAATTTGGAATACAGCAACGTATAGTTGAAACAGAAAATAGGATCAACTATTTGTTAGGTAGATATCCAGTACATATAACACGTGTAGATTCTACTTTTTATAGTCCGCTTCCTTCTATTGTACATATTGGAATTCCTAAGCAAATGCTGGACAATAGACCCGATATAAGACAAGCTGAACATGAACTACAGGCTTCACAGTTAAATGTGGCAGTTGCAAAGGCGCAGTTTTATCCGTCATTGGATTTGTCAGCCGCTGTTGGATACAGTGCATTTAATCCAAAGTATTTGTTTTATACACCCAAGTCTTTAATTTATTCTCTCGCGGGGGATCTAGTAGCTCCTTTGGTTAACAAAAATGCTATAAAGGCTCAATACGCCAATGCGAACGCAAAACAGATTCAGGCGGTTTATAATTATCAACGAACTTTGGTGAATGCTTATGTGGAGGTTGTTAATCAAATGAATAAGATCAACAACTTACAAAATACTTATCAAATGCAACACTCTCAAGTCGATTTATTGACTCAGTCAATAGATATATCCAACGATTTATTTAAATCCTCAAGAGCAGATTATATTGAAGTACTTACAACCCAAAGAGATGCATTGGAATCCACTTTTGATCTTATTGAAACTGAAGTGGCTCAACGACTTGCTCAGATAAAGATCTACCAAGCCTTAGGTGGTGGTTGGAATTAAGGTAAAAAAATCTTTTTATTGACCTTGGTACAAAGTACCAAGGTTTTTTTATTCTGATTAATTATCTTTATTGAGATTATGGCGATAAAGATTGATTGGGTTAAGGAAGATGTGGCACCGTATCGGCGTAAAACGATGTCAAAGATTCGTGCTCAGAATACCAAGCCTGAAATCGCTTTAAGAAAAGGTATGTGGAATATGGGTATTCGATATAGAATCCATAGTAAAGATTTACCGGGAAGACCAGATATTTTTATCAAAAAATACAAACTGGCTATTTTTATTGACGGAGAATTCTGGCATGGATTTGATTGGGATGTTAGTAAGCTAAGATTGAAAACTAGAAAAGAGTTTTGGATCGATAAGATAGAGACGAATATCAAACGAGATCAACTAGCAAATGAAAATTTACAAAAGTTAGGATACACTGTTTTTCGTTTCTGGTCACATGACATTGCAAAAAATCTGGGCGCCTGTCTTTACCAAATACAGCAATATATTCAATGTATTGAAAACAAAGGGATTATTAGTTAAACAAATAAGCCGTGCAGATGACAATCTGCACGGCTTATTCAATATAAATCAGAAAAATTTTAGTCCAAAGAAGGATTCATCTTTCCAGCTAAAAGATTGGCCAAAACTGCTTCAAGGCGACGCTCTTTTGTTTCGGCACGTTTTGCACCTTGTATCCAAGTGACGTATTCTTTTTGATTACGGGACGGTAGGGATACAAAAAATTCTTTTGCTTTTTTATGTTTGGTAAATAAACTGTTGAGTTCTACTGGTAACACTGAAAGTTTCTTTTCAAACTTGCGACCATCGTTTTCTTCCTCGCTGTTTTCGGAAACAACAATTTCTTCCACTTGAACTGCACCTTCTAGCTGAGGCAAAGTAAACAAGGCGCCCATCCAAACATTATCCAGCTCAAATTCGTCGGAAATTTTGTAACCTTTGCTACAAAGCGCTTCCCATGTACAATCTCTATTGAGATCACTTACGATTTTGCTACTTGATTTCGGAAATGCTATCCACAACTTACTTTGCTCATGTAGAGCAGGAAACACATCTTTCAATATGCTACACAATTGATTGTTGTTAATTGCGAACAATAACGCAAAATCAATTTTTTTTCTTTTAAGAAGAGGTGTTACATTTTTGGAGAAAGATAATTTTACAAACTGCTTTTCGATGGAAGACGGTATACCTTGTATCAACATTGTCTTTTCGTTATCCAACTGTAGTCTTTCCAAGAAACTTTGATTAGACATCCTTAATTTTTGTATTTAAGGTTAAACATTACAATTGGCAAAATTACGAAAAAAGGAGCAGCCTAACAACGAACATCCGCCACAATTTTCAAAATTGCGGCGGATATTACCAATTTTTTAGAAAACTTTATGATTTATTTTTGAACGGGCTTGTAATATTGTAAAGCTTCAGGCATCAATTTCTGTAATTGGGCAATACGAGCCGCATCAGATGGGTGACTGCTTAACAGAGCAGGTGTGGATGAACCTTTGCTTAACGCTGCCATCCTTTGCCAAAAAGGTATTGCCACTTGTGGATTGTATCCTGCCATGGCGGCAAAAATCAAACCGAAATGGTCGGCTTCCAATTCATCTTTTCTGCTGAAATGTAATATACCCATCTGCGCTCCAGGTCCATAAAGGTTATTGAATAGCCCTTGCGCAGTGGCATTTTTGGCCAAAGCAGCACTACCTAGGCTCTGTAATCCGGAAGCCATCAATTGTTGGCTGTATTGCTCTTTTCCATGCTCCGCTACGGCATGGGTAATTTCGTGTCCCATTACGATGGCAAGAGATGCTTCGTCTTGAGTTACAGGTAATAATCCCGTATAAACAACAACTTTTCCTCCTGGCATGCACCATGCGTTTACCTCTTTGCTGTCCACAAGATTAAACTCCCATTTGTAGTTGGCTAAAGGATTCGTCCCGTTACCTTTCGTTTGGTAATATTGGGTAATGGCAGCAGCTATACGATTCCCAACTCGTTTGACCATTTCTACATCTTTGTTACTAGCATTGGTAACTACCTTATTTTCGCTGAGGAATTGTTTATATTGAGTGAGTGCCATACTACTCATCTCTTCACTGGATACAAGTGATAATTGTGAACGGCCAGTAATAGCATTGGTACTACAGGAATTAAGGCTAAATAGGATCAATGCGCCTAAAAATACTTTCTTAATCATACAATCATTTTTGGATAAATAGGGTATTCTATCTTAAACGTTTTTTTATTTTAAATCTTACTTCAATTTCTATACCACATAAAAAAAGAGCCGCTATTGGGCTCTTATTTATTTTACAAAAAGACCTGTTTAATTGTCTCCTTGTCTTTCTTCTTTTCTTCTGTCTCGTTTTTTAAATATGGGAACTTTACTTTCTGTTCCCTTAAAAAGACGATTGATATTTTTTTGATGTGTCAATATGACTATCAACGCCACAGCTATGGAAAATATTCTATAGGAAGTGACATCATCATTGAATATAAACAATATCAAAATAGTAAATGCCACACTTGACAACATGGAACTAAGAGATACAAATCTTGTCAAAAACAAAACCAATAAAAAGACCCCAGTACAGCATAAGGCAACAACAGGTTGTATGGCTACGATCATACCAAACAAAGTGGCTACCCCTTTTCCTCCTTTGAAATTGGCCCATATTGGAAAAACGTGTCCCAATACAGCAGATATACCTAGACCAATCATCAAATTAGTCCGAATGACTTCATGGCTATCTCCTAAATAACGTGGTAAGAAAACATACAAAGAAGTTGCTGCTACACCCTTAAGCATATCAACAATCATGACAAATGTTCCCCATTTAGGTCCTAAGACTCTGAAGCTATTGGTTGCTCCGGCATTTCCGCTTCCGTAATCACGGATATCTATACCAAAAAAACGCTTACTTACCCATATTGATGTAGGGATAGATCCGATAAGATAGGCAAGTATAACTAATAAAACTTCTCTCATTCAAGTGATTTCGTGAAGAATCTGGAAGGCAAAGATACGAATTCCCGTAACATTATGCACATTTTTGGTTCCTCTGTGTTAATAAGCTATTTCTATTTTGAAAAAAGCATGGAAATCCAATTGAGTCTTGTCAATGTATTCTCATGTTTCAAATTGTATGGAGCGGCAACATCCAATATTGTTTTTTCGTCTTCTTTTAGAAGTCCACTCAACACCAAGTTTCCACCATTTTTCAAAATTCCGAACATAAATTTAAGGTTTTCTACGATAACATTGAGATTTATATTTGCCAGAATGATATCAAACGATTGCTCTGTGGGAATTGTTGACAAAAGTTGGAGTTCTATTTTGGAAACATTGTTAGCTTCGAGGTTTTCTTGCGAGTTGTTAATACTCCATTCGTCGTTGTCGATGGCTAACACAGATTTTGCACCCAATTTTTCGGCTAAAATGGCCAAAATACCAGTCCCTGTTCCAAAATCAAATACAGTTTTGTCTTCAAACTGAAGATTTCGCATCTGCTGGATCATCATATAAGTTGTAGCATGATGCCCTGTACCAAAACTCATTTTTGGCGTAATGACAAGTTCATGTTCTACTTGGTTCCCAAAACTAGGATGGAAATTGGCCCTCAATCCCACAAAATCATCTACCAATACAGGAGAAAAATTGGATTCCCACAACTCGTTCCAATTTTGCTCCTGCAAGTTGCTGACAGCATATTGAAAGTTGAATTCTTTTGCCAACGCATTGAGTGCGACAAGGTCAAACAATGTGTCGTCAATATAAGCTTTCAATTGGTTGTTTTCCTGCTCAAATCCTGAGTATTCCAAATCAGAAAGTAAGCCAATGAATAGGTCTTCCTCTTCTTCGGAGATGGGAGAGATGGTTATTTCTTTATATGATTTCATTTGTACAGGATTTTTAATTGTATAAGAAAACGTCTGTAATAGCATAATCCAATAACAATAGTAGAATACAGTTGACCGTAATAGAGAAGGTCGATCTTTTGCTTAATTGACTTACCGTTCCAGAAAAACTATAGCCAAGGTATGCCGAAATAGAAGAAATGATAAAGGAAAAAAAATAAATTTTGGTAAAAAACATTTCAATACTGATGTCTTTCAGATCAAACTGTAAGCCTTGGACGTAATCGTTAAATGGAATTACATTAGCAAAATAACACAATACAAAACCGCCAAACAAGCTTATAAAAAATGATAGTACCAATAGTAAAGGCATCATCAGAACAGAGCTAAGGATAAAAGGAAAGACCAAATAGGAGGAAGTATTGATTCCCATCACTTCCAATGCGTCGATCTGTTCCTCTCTTCTGTAAGATCCCATGGCGAATGTTGTGCGAAATCCTACCACACAAGCCAGCAAGGCGGTAATGCCAGTAGGTGTTAACTCTAGTAGCAACAGGTCTCTAGTAATTACACCGATCACAAAATGTGGCACTACAGGATTGTCAACCATGTATTGACAAAGCAATACGGCTATCATCCCTAAGAAAAATGAAATGACCACAACAAGTCCCAGACTCTGAACTCCCACAAAAAAACAACTCTGGAGCGTTCTTTTAAAAAACATTTTCCAGTTCTCAGGAGGATAGAGCATCCTTCGGAGCATTAATACATAACCGCCAATCTGTTGCAAAAAATTCCCCATTAATTAAGCCATTCTATGCGCCTAAAGGTAGTTAATTGCGGGCGCAATACTTTTTGCATTACGGAAAATGTCATTTGTAGTATTAATCTTCGGAAAGAGAACCACAGATTTGAAAAGTGCAGCCTTCTAGGCTATCATTAACTTGTAGTTGGCAGCTTAGGCGGCTATTGGATTCCGAATCTGGGATAAGATCTAGCATGTCTAGCTCCGCATCGCTTTGTTCGGGTAAGTTTTCTCCACCAGCTAAAAGTTTAACATGGCAAGTTCCGCAAAGTGCCATTCCGCCACAGGTAGCCAAAATTTCGTATTCAAAAGCCTTTAATGTTTCCATCAAATTAAGCCCCATGTCATCGGGAGCTTCCAATTCCTGACGAGAGCCGTCACGATCCTCAACTGTAAACTTTACCATACTGCAAAAATAATAGCAAATTACTTTGAATGTGTCATTTTCGATTTTTTTGGAATACTATCAAAAACGCTTGGATATGGAGAAGAAAATCTATCAATCAACTTAGCAAAGATGAGTCTTTCTATATATAGAAGGGGCAATATTATAACTTGTTCATTTTTGTTTTCTTCCTTAACTATTGAAACAATATCAATATTTTGTATCGGAAGCCAAAATGTCGTGTTAGAAAGATTATTAATGCTTCCTACCATATCTTCATTCTTTATTTTATGATTTCGCAATAACACTCTGTATATCAATGTTTTTCCTTTGTATTTTGAAAAAAGATTTCTTTTAAACAACGTTGACATAGAGTCAAGCAAAACGGAGATGCCAATAGAATCCATATTATACGAATATCTATTTACTATATCGATATTTGACAACCGCCCTTTCTTATTTACTTCGACTTTTATCTCAAAGAAATAGGCTGCACTGTCTATTAAGTGTTCAGAATTGTAAAAAAGAAATTTTAGATCCCTGCCCAAATAGATGTTTTGGATAGGTTTACTGCTTAATAGTCGGTTTTCGATTTGAGCGTTAATGTTGTATTTACAAACG
>QFOI01000291.1 GCA_003241175.1 Pseudopedobacter saltans | reverse complement strand
TATAATTGCCCATCCCAAAACCTAGGCAAGTCAAGAAAATATTACTTTTTCTTTTCTCCGAAATAAGTGTTTCCAAATCCGAATCAGAGGATACGCCCACATTGAAATCACCATCTGTTGCCAATATAACTCTATTGTTTCCATCCGCAATAAATTGCTCTTTGGCAATTTTGTATGCCAGCTCAATTCCCACTGCGCCAGCGGTGCTTCCACCTGCGGAAAGTTTGTCAATTGCATGCAAAATGGTGTCTTTTTTGGCTCCTGAAGTAGCAGGTAAAACCAATCCTGCATTTCCTGCATAAGTGACAATGGAGACTTTGTCTTGTGCTCTCATTTTTCCAACAAGCATCTTCATGGATGCTTGTAATAAAGGAAGTTTGTTAGGTTCATCCATTGATCCAGAAACATCAATCAAGAAAACAATATTGGAGGCTGGAAGTTGGTTGGCAATGATCGTTTTCCCTTGTAAACTCACTTTCAAAATATTGTGGGAAGGATTCCATGGCGCAATTCCGTATTCTGTATTAATCGTGTATGGATGATCGTTTTTGGGTTGTGGTGTGTTATATTTGAAAAAATTAATCATTTCCTCTATACGAACGGCATCTTTTGGTATTGGTTGTCCATGGTTGATGAAGCGCCTAATATTGGTGTAAGATGCATTATCAACATCAATTGAAAAAGTAGAATACGGTTTGTTTTTAGCGCTTATGAAGTCATTTTCCTGGTAAGTTTCATAAGATTCTTTGTCTATGTTGTTTACATAATAAACAGGTGCTTTAGTTTCGATAAGAACTGCACCTTTTTCGCCCTTTGAACCATAAAGAGCTATCGATTCTTTCGTTTTGAGTACTGTAATGCTCTTAACATTGTCAACATCTATCTTCATCAATGATATATCTACTATTTGGTTATTGACAACAAATAAAGGTTTATCATCTGTCTGTATGCCTCTTATGGCAGAATGGTGTTGGTTGGAGGCGACAAGTGCAGAGCTTGTTTGAGTCGTAGAAGAACCCGTTACCATTCTGCGATATACTCTATTGAATGCCGTAACCTGTACATCATCTAGTTTTTCGGTTGCGGTTAGTGTATCCATAAGGTTATTAGAATTGATGCCTCTCACTCTGACTCGTGAGGTATTAGATGATCCAATAGCGAGTCCTGCTACTTTTCCTTGAAGTAGTTGTGTGACGTTGGATGTTGGTTGATCTCCTATTTGTTTGATGTTTATGCTTTTGCCTGAAGCGGTTAAATCTTTTTTCTTTTGAGTTCCGTAACCAACTACTACTGCTTCATCCATATTGTTAGAGGTAATTGAATCTGACATCGACTTCAATTTTGGAGTAGATGCAAACTGTTGTTCAAGTTCGGAAAAGCCAGGGCTTGGTAGATCTAATTTGATTAAAGGAGCTATTGTAACAGTAGGCGTTCCTTTTGTTTCTATTGTTCCAATAATTCGTTCTTTTCTTGTTGAAATGCGTTTCGTTTTTGTAATGTTGTTTTGAGCAATTACAGTTTTGTCAATAGTTGTTGTAGATGAATCTTTAATAATGTTTGGAACTTTGTCAAGAGCTTTGTCAGTTGTTTTTTTATGGGCAATGATCGTTTCTATATTGGATTTTTTATTCATCCAAACAAATCCTCCAATTCCAAATACAATCAATATGGCAGCGGCGACGCTCCATTTTTTCCAAATAGGAATTATTTTAGACGTTTCTTTTTCGTCCAGTTTGGCTTCTATCTGTTGCCATACATCTTCCATCCCAGAAAAGTGAATAGGTTTTTCCTTTTCCGCGGCGGATTTGAAAGCGTCTAGTAAAGTATCTTTAGTTTCCATTTTTAATTTTGTTTAGCGTAATAATACTGTTCGACCAAGTTGCGCAATTTGGATTTGGCATAGTTTAGCTGCGATTTGGATGTTCCTTCGGAAATGTCCAATAGCTGAGCTATTTCCTTGTGTGCATATCCTTCAATGACGTAAAGGTTAAATACCGCTTTAGCTCCCGAGGGTAAATATTCTAAAAGCTGCAGCAGATCTTTTTCTTGCAAGTCATCCAATACAGAAACATCAGTTCCTCCATTCGATTCGGATATTTCGTCTTTTTCCGATAGGAACTTTTTCGATTTACGGATGTTTTGTAGACAAACGTTGACTGTTATGGTCTTTGACCAAGCGTCAAACGCGGCCATGCTCTCTAACTGGTAGATTTTTGTAAACAGGATATAAAAAGCCTCCGTTAGTGCTGCTTGGATATCTGCGTCCTGTCGTAGATATCTTTTGCAAACAAGAAAGAGCTTTGGAGCGGTCAACTCATACAGTCTTTTTTGCGCTAGTCTATCGTTTTGCCTGCATTTTTGGATGATGTCTTCCCTTGTCACTGGCTTGGTTTTCAGTAATAGATGCTATGGTAAAAATAAAGGTTGGAATCGCTCTTATTTTTTTATGAAATAATAGACAGCTTCTCCATGCAATATTGCTTATTTTCGTGGTATATCTTCTATTATGGTACAGAAAAAATACATTTTTGTTGGTTCGTTTGTATTGTTGTTGGCATCCGTTGTGGTTTCCTGCGATTCTATCAATAAAGTAACGAACTCATTTAGCAAAAAAACACCACAGACAGTTGTAGATACTCCTAAAGTTTCCTCTTCTATTGGCGGACGTTGGGTGTTGAATTATATCACTGGTCCGAGAATAACTTTTGCAGGCCTGTTCCCCAATAAGAAGCCCTACATGATTTTGGATTCCGCCAAGTCGCAAGTAAGTGGCAATACTGGATGTAATAATTTTTCCGGTCCATTTAAGGTTTATGCCGGAGATTCTATTGAATTTAAACAAATGGCTACCACGATGATGAATTGTGCGGATGGAGGACAAGGGGAAACTTTGTTTTTAGGCACGCTTGACAAGGTTTCTCACTATCGTGTTTCAGGTGACACTTTGTGGCTTAGATTTAAAAAAATAGAGGCTATGAGATTCTTAAGGGATACAAGTACAGTGAAATAGAATTATTTTTTGCTAATAAAATTAGTATTCCTAAAATAATTGTCTATTTTTACATTCTATAATAAATTAAAATATGAGTAACGCAGATAAATTAAAAGCATTAAAACTAACCATGGACAAGATCGATAAGGATTTTGGAAAGGGTAGTGTTATGATGATGAATGAAAAGGCACATACCGAAATAGAAGTTGTGTCAACTGGTTCTATTGGATTAGATACGGCTTTAGGTGTCGCTGGATTACCCAAAGGTAGAATTATAGAAATATATGGGCCAGAGTCTTCCGGTAAAACGACATTGGCAACACATGTAATTGCAGAAGCTCAGAAATTGGGTGGAATGTGTGCCATTGTGGATGCGGAGCATGCATTTGACAGTTCTTATGCTAAAAAGTTGGGCGTCGATGTGGACAGTCTTTTGATTTCTCAACCTGATTACGGGGAACAGGCTTTGGAAATTGCCGACCGTTTGATTCTTTCTGGTGCATTAGACGTGGTCGTTATTGACTCTGTAGCAGCGCTGGTTCCTAAAGGTGAATTGGAAGGAGAAATGGGTGATAGTAAGATGGGATTGCAAGCCCGCTTGATGAGCCAAGCTTTAAGAAAGCTTACGGCAACCATTAGTAAAACAAATACTATTTGCATTTTCATTAATCAATTACGTGAAAAAATAGGCGTCATGTTCGGCAATCCAGAAACGACAACTGGAGGTAATGCTTTAAAATTTTATGCATCCGTTCGTTTGGATATTAGACGTAGTGCTCAGATTAAGGATGGAGATAGCATTGTTGGTAATAGGGTTAAGGTTAAAGTTGTAAAAAATAAAGTAGCACCTCCTTTCCGTAGTGCTGAATTTGATATTATTTACGGCCAAGGTATCAGTAAGATTGGTGAGATATTGGATATGGGAGTTGAGTTGGGATTTGTTCAGAAAAGTGGAAGCTGGTTTAGCTATGATGGCAATAAGCTTGGACAAGGTCGTGATGCGGTTAAACAGCTATTAGCGGATAATCCAGAACTAGCTCAGGAAATTGAAAATAAAATACGAGTTAAGCTAAGTGGTGAAGTGCTGCCTGCTGCCGAAGCCATCGGTGCTGCTGCAGAAGAGGAAGGTGAATAAGTAATTAAAAAAGCCCCAACCAAATTGGGGCTTTCTTTCGTATTGATATTTGTTGCAACAAAAAAAGTTGTACATTTGCTTAAATAAGTTGGTTTTGATATGAAAATAGGAGAAGCAATTAAACAAAAAAAGTTTGATAATCCAGTGGAAAAGGCAATTGTTAATCTAATATATACACACAATTGGTTGCGTGACGGTTTCAATACTATATTGAAACCCTACGGACTTTTGCAGCAACACTTCAACGTTTTGCGCATCTTAAGAGGGAAGTACCCTGAAGTGATGTGTCCAGGTGAAATAAAAGAAGTCATGTTGGATAAAGGAAATGATATTACAAGATTGTTGGACAAATTGGTTTCTATGGATTTAGCAGAGAGAAGTTTGTGTGAAACCAATCGTCGGAAAATGGATATTCTTATCACTAAAAAAGGATTGGATTTGATTAAGGAATTGTCAGAAAAATTTGACGGCAGGAGTATTGGTATAAAAGAGAGGCTGAATGAAGAAGATGCGGAGCAGTTAAGTTCATTGCTGGATAAAATGAGAGATTAGTTAGATGTTTTGGTTTTAGATATATAGGTTAAGTGTAAAAAGGGAGGCTTCGGCCTCCCTTTTGTTTTTTTAAACTTTTTTCAAAAAACCTTCAAAAAGATTTGCCTGTTAATTAAAAGTCCCTTATCTTTGCGCCCCGCTACGGAGGTAGTGTTAGTTCTTTAGGTTTGGCAAGTTGTTGGTTTTGAGGGTGTTGGGTTGTTTTTGGCGAAAAGATTT
>QFOI01000290.1 GCA_003241175.1 Pseudopedobacter saltans | reverse complement strand
ATCTGGAACTGTTGACGCGGCAATAGTTCTTTTAGTTTTTCGCAGAGTTTACGCCCAAAATCCTGGGAACGACTTCTGTGGATCAATGCACTCAACGCATCCACTTTTTCTCCGTTCAACAAAATATCCATTTTAACGATATCACTGTCCCTATAATCGATTGGCGTATAATCAAACGATGCATATCCTCTTGTCTGGCTCTTCAACTTATCGTAAAAGTCAAACACGATTTCTGTCAACGGCATTTCAAAAGTCAATTCCACTCTTGTTTGCGTGAGGTAAGTCTGGTTGATTAGAATCCCTCTTTTGCCCAAACAGAGCGTCATGATGTTTCCAATATAATCAGGAGAAGTTATTATTTGCGCCCTGATAAAAGGTTCTTCAATACGCGCTAACTTGGTGATTTCCGGCATTTGAGAAGGATTGTTCACCACGATTTTCTCATCTCGTGTTGTCAATGCATGAAAACTTACGTTAGGAACCGTCGTGATAACCGTCTGGTTAAATTCTCTTTCCAAACGTTCCTGTATGATTTCCATGTGCAAAAGCCCCAAAAATCCACAACGAAATCCAAAACCAAGGGCCTGGGAAGTTTCCAATTCAAAAGTCAAAGAAGCATCATTTAACTGCAATTTTTCCATACAGTCACGCAACTCTTCAAAATCCTCTGTCACAACTGGAAATATCCCTGCAAAAACCATAGGTTTTACCTCCGAAAATCCTTTTATGGGTTCAGCGGTTTGTTTTGCGAGAGAGATTGTATCGCCAACCTTGATCTCTTTGGCATTTTTGATACCAGTGACAATGTAACCTACATTACCGGCACTTATTTCCTTAGTTGGAGATAATCCGAGTTTCAATACACCAATCTCATCTGCATGATAATTTGCCTTTGTTGCCAAGAATTTGATTTCATCATTTACCCTCAGCGTACCATTCATCACTCTATAGTAAGCGATAACTCCTCTAAAGCTATTGAAAACACTATCGAAAATCAAAGCTTGAAAAGGGGCGGCAGTATCTCCTTTTGGAGCAGGAATGCGCGCTACAATCGCTTCCAATATTTCTTGGATTCCAATACCACTTTTTCCACTGGCAAGTAAGATATCAGATTCTTTACATCCAATCAATTCAATGATCTGGTCTTTTACTTCCGGAATCATGGCACCATCCATGTCTATTTTGTTGATGACCGGAATGATCTCCAAGTCATTGTCTATAGCCAAATAAAGATTGCTGATTGTCTGCGCTTGAATACCTTGCGTGGCATCAACTAAAAGCAATGCACCTTCACAAGCAGCCAATGCACGACTGACTTCATAACTAAAATCAACGTGTCCTGGTGTATCTATCAGATTGAATGTATAAACAGTATTGTCCGTTGCGACATATTGCATCTGAATGGCGTGGCTTTTGATCGTGATACCCTTTTCACGTTCAAGATCCATATCATCCAATACCTGATTCATCATTTCTCGCTCCCCGATGGTTTTGGTAAATTCCAAAAGACGGTCAGCTAGCGTACTCTTACCATGATCAATATGTGCGATGATGCAAAAATTCCTTATTTTGTCCATAGACGGCAAAGATAAATATATCAAGTGTAGCTTTCTTTTTTGGTTGAGAGAATTTTCCTAACTTCGTATGACAGTTTCTCAGGATCTAGCTCAATCGTTACAAACCCACATCTATCTAATTAAAAGTTTTTCTATTGGAAACACTAATTATATTATTGCAAAAGGGCTTCCTTTTTTTCGCTGCGTTATGGCTCATAGGCTTGATCGTAAAGAGTATCTGGTACAGCCAAGTACAACGCTTCCGGGCTTCCAACTATTTTTTTTCCTTTTTTCGTTGGTATAGCAGACCTTACTTTATTGGCAACACGAGTGAAAGCAGAAAAAAGTACATGCGTTTTAGCAATCTTTTCAATCTCTACACTGGCTTTTTTATTGTCTCAATTTTTATATTGTATTTCACCAAAAACATTCCTTTTTAATGCAAAAAGGATTGCTTTGAGACAATCCTTTTCGTTTGGAACATTATCTATTCGTTATTTTATTGCAAAGCATCCAAAGCCGCTTTGATTTTTTTCCAAGCTTTTTCAATATTGTCCAAACTAGCCGCAAATGAAAAACGAACACAGTTCGGCTCCCCAAATGCGGCACCATCTACGCTCGAAACGTGCGCAACATTCAACAAATACAATGTCATGTCTTCTGCTGTATTGATTGTGTAATCGCCATTTGATTTTCCGAAATAGGCGGAAATATCTGGAAATACGTAAAATGCACCTTGTGGAGCAAAAACTTTCAAATCAGGAATTTCCGCAATCAGTTCCAATACTCTTGCTCTACGTTTGGTAAATTCTTCTGTCATTTTTTGGGAAGGCGTGATATCTCCCGTCAACGCAGCCACAGCCGCTTTTTGGGCAATGGAGCAAGTAGCGCTCGTTTCTTGACCTTGTATTTTAATCATGGCTTTGGCCAACTCGATACTAGACGCAGTGTAACCAACGCGCCAGCCTGTCATTGCAAAACCTTTACTCAAACCATTGATAAGAATTACCCGATCTTTTAGATCCGTGAACTGTGCCATACTCTGATGTGCACCTACGAAATTGATATATTCATAGATTTCATCGGCTATAATATAAATATTGGGGAATTTTCTGAAAACTTCCGCTAACCCTTCCAACTCTTCTTTACTATATACGGCGCCCGATGGATTGCAAGGTGAAGAAAACATAAACGCCTTTGTCTTGTCTGTTATAACAGATTCTAGTTCGGTTGGTGTAATTTTGAAACCATTCTCTGCACTCGTACGCACTGATACCACTGCACCTCGTGCCATTTTTACCTGTTCGGAATAGGTGACCCAATAAGGCGTTGGGATGACGACCTCATCTCCATCGTCAACGATAGCCAATATAGAATTGATAAGCGATTGCTTGGCTCCGGTGGAAAATACGATTTGTTCGGGTGTATAGTCAAGATTATTGTCCCTTTTTAGTTTGAAACATGCCGCCTGACGCGCATCCATATAACCCGGAACTGGTGTGTAATGGCTATAATTCTCATTAATGGCAGCAATTGCAGCATCTTTGATATGTTGAGGGGTATCAAAATCTGGTTCACCCAAACTAAGGTTAATCACTTCAATACCTTTTGCTGCAAGGTCGCGCCCCATTTGGGCCATCTTTAATGTTGCTGGTTCGTCGAAACGTTGTAAAAAAGAGGATAAAGCCATTTTATTTTTTTAAAAAATAGGTAAATAACTAACAATAGCAAATATACATATTGAATCGATTTTGTCTAATAGGAATCCAGTTGTATGAACAAAATGCATTAAAAAATAAACTATAATTTTTTATTAAAAAAGATTAATATAGCCCAAAGTGGCTAATAAAGAGTAGTTTACAAGAACCGGAAGTGCTATCGGTAACGATTTAGTAATGGTGCTTACTGCACTCGCTTTCATTTGATTACCTTGTAAATCATTACTGCAAATCTAATAAAAAAAGGGTTAAGTCGGAGCATACTTAACCCTTTTTCTGCTTTCAAAATACCGTAGTTAAAAAATAAATCTTTCCCAATATGGGTTAATCTGTGGGATTGGGTTCAATATTATTTCCAAATTTTGGTATATCAACAATAGTTGCAACTCCGAAATAAGTAGTGCTAACTTCTAAAGAACTATACTATGGAAATCGTGTTGAGTAAAATACTATCGCAAATTCGGCATCAGGAAGGTAAATTGTCTTCTCAAATGATGCGAACTTCGGAAGAGGCTTTCAAAATGACCTTATTCCTTAATGAAATGTTGTGTTCTATAAAAGCTAAAGTCTTACAGACTGGATTTGCAAATGAAGAACAAGAAATAGATTTTTTTAAGAGTATCAAACCTCAAATCTTAGGGAAACTCATTTATTACAACAAGGTATTCCGCATTGAAACAACCTGCCCTGTGACCAATGGTCAAATACATCAAAGTTATTATGAGAACTTATTGAAAACTCTCAAATCAGAATACAAAGAAAGTATTTGCAATGAGGATTTTTACCGATATTACCGTGCGGACAGAACAGACCGTGACCGTAGCTATTTTAGGCTCGGACAAATCAATTACCACGACGGATTAAAAAGCGGTGTTTTTGAAATTGACCTTAGTTTTTCAACGTATTATGACAACAAGATAGCCCATATCATAGCCAATGAATTACTCTATACTTATATGCTTACCAAAATTAATCCCGAAAAAAATCCCGATACTATTCTACTGAATGGCGATGCGAACAAAGATATATCATGGACAAATTCTCAAAATGCGCTCATAGAACTTATATACGCTTTATATGCTTCAAATTCTATTGCATACGGGAAAATAGGCATCCGAAAATTAGCATTGATTTTTCAGGTGCTATTCCGAACTCCCTTAAATGACATACATCACTCTTTCCATCGCATGAAAACCCGAAGCGGTTCCCGAACGGCATTTTTAGACCAGCTTAAAAATTCCCTCGAAGAATATATGGACAAAGACCTTTAGCTAAAAGATTAGAAAGTAAAAGCAAAGCAGTACACGAAATGTACTGCTTTTTCTTTGCCCATATCTGCCAATTGGCAAATGTTGGCAAAGGCTATTCCCGAATAACCTAAACATGCTAAAAACCTTATTAAACAGGGGTTTTCATTATTGCAAAAATTTTCAAAAAAGTGCCAAACCAATGGGCAAGCATTGGCAGACAAACACTGCCATACTTCTGAATTTTGCCCTGTGAACATTAAACAACAGTGCTATGAATATTATAACGGTTGATGAAGAAGTGTGGAAGCACCTCAATGAACGGCTGAAAGCCATTAGCGAATACATCCTCAAACTGGAAGATACAAGCTACGATAGCTTGTGGCT
>QFOI01000289.1 GCA_003241175.1 Pseudopedobacter saltans | reverse complement strand
CTAGGGTCGACTTGACTCCAATGGTGGATTTGGGTTTCCTTTTGTTGACATTCTTCGTTTTCTCTTCCACTTTAAGCCAACCAACATCCATGCACTTAACAATGCCGGATGATAGACAGGACTTACCAGATGATGCCAACCAAGCGAAAGCTTCGGGCGCATTGACAATCATATTAGGAAAAGACAACAGTGTTTTTTACTATGAAGGAGAGCCTGATCCTAAGGGCGCTAATTGGAAAGAGAGTACAATGACTGACATTAGAAGTGAAATTGTCAAAAAGAAACAATCCACTCCAGCAGATGATTTTGTTGTCGTTATTATGCCAGGTGACAATAGTACATATTCTAATGTGGTTAGCATTTTAGATGAAATGAAAATCAGTTTGGTTGATAGATATGCACTGGTAAATATTGATGAGGCTGCAGCAAAAATTTTAGCTTCAAAAGGCAAATAGAACCTTATAAGATAATGACTTCAAATTTTTAAATGATGGATGCAAATAAAATTTTAAAATCAGACTGGTTAGACCTTCTTTTTGATGGTCGTAACAAGGCTTATGGTGCATACCAGTTAAGACGTACGTATACCAAACGTGTGGTTACGTCTTTGCTAATCGTTTGTGCATTGTTGCTTGTTATTTTTGGAAGCAGCGCGATTTTGGGTAGAAAAAAGAAAGGTGGAGGTAAAATATTGGTAGAAGATGTAAAACTTTCCAATGTTAACCTTCCGAAACCACCTCCAGAACCACCTAAAAAGCCAGATGCGCCTAAACCAGCTCCAACCAAACAGAATTCAAATCCTGCTAAGTTGGAAGTGAAGAAAGTAACTCCTCCGAAAATCGTACCTGACAACGTTTTCAAAGAAGAGAACAAAGTTAAGAAGGTTGAAGAGGTTGTAGATACCAAGATTGGTACTTTTGACCAAAAAGGTATTAAAACGGATGTTGTGGCGCCTCCAGTTAAAGTTGATGGACCTGGTGGTACAGGTTTCGGTCGTCCAGATGTGGGCGAAGGAACTGGTCAAACTAAGGGTGAAGACGATAACAAAGAGTACACAAACGTTCAAAAAGAAGCACAATACCCTGGTGGTTCTGGTGCTTGGAAAAGCTATCTTACCAGAAATCTTAGAGCTGATGTTCCTACTGAGAATGGCGCTCCAGGAGGAAGAAACTATACTGTAGTTGTTTCTTTCTTAGTAGGTAAAGATGGAACTGTTTCTCAGGTTAAAGCGGAAAATGATCCAGGATATGGTACTGCTCAGGAAGCTGTACGTGTAATCCAGAGAAGTGGTAAATGGACTCCTGCTGTTCAAAATGGTAGAAACGTCGTTTATCGTCAACGTCAACAGATTACATTCCAGGTAACTGAAGAATAATAAAGAGTATTTAGTTATTTTGATTTAAATAAAGAGCCGTGTAAGATTTTGCTTACATGGCTCTTTATTTTCGTTAATAATTATTTTATTGGTAATATTGAAACCTTATAGTGCCAAAACGAAAGCAACATATTGATTTTGATGATATTGTATTTGAACGCCGTAACAAGGATTACGGTGCATATTCTATCAGAAAAGGTTATAGAAGACGATTCTGGTGGTCTTTGTGGATATCTATTGCTTTTATCGTAATATTGGCATTTTCTTTAAATGGTTTTGATAGAGATTTCTTGCCTCCTCCTCCCAAACCAATAAAGACAATAGATGTGCATATTGACGAGTTTAGAATTCCCAAACCACCAATTGACAAAGAACGAACAGAAACAAAAGAGGAAATAAAAGCAAAAACCACAAAGTCAAAAACCGCTCCTACGATTACCACGCAACATACCAAAGTTAAAGATGGTAATCTTTTTATCAAACCCAATGAAAACGCAAATATTGGTATTGATGATGTTACGGGACCCAACTTGGAGTTGACCGCAAAACTAAAACCGGTCGAAAAAAAAGAGGAAATTTTAATAGAACCAGAAGAGATAGATACAAAGGAAAGTGCTTCTACCAAAGTCAACCAGTTACCTCATTATCTTGGTGGAGATTCAGCATGGTATCAATATTTGCGAGCTAATATTAATGTAAGTAGTATTTTACGTAATGGTGCTATGCCATCTGTGTATACTGCCGTTATTGCTTTTGTGGTACATCCGGATAGTAGTATCTCAGATTTCAAGATTGTTACGGATCCTGGTTTTGGGACGGGAGCTGAAGCTCTGAGGATTATCAAGAAAAGTGGAAAATGGGTTCCTGGCAAAAGAAATAATAAACCCGTTAAATTTGCACAATTACAAGCAGTTGTTTTTAGGATTAAGAATTAAGAAATATGTCACTTCTTCCCGCACTTCAAGATACAATTTATGCGATTGCAACACCACCAGGCGTAGGTGCTATTGGTGTTATACGACTTAGTGGAGCATCCTCTTTTCAGATAGTAAACAATTTATTTCCATCAAAAGATTTGTTGTTGCAAAAAAGTCATACAATTCATGTAGGCTTTTTGAAATATGAGAATATGGTATTGGATGAGGTTGTCTTGTCTTTGTTTAAAGGTCCAAATTCCTATACAGGAGAGGATGTTATTGAAATTTCGTGTCATGGATCGGTTTTTATCCAACAGAAGATAATGTCAATACTGGATCAAGAGGGCGCCAGAATGGCTAAGGAGGGTGAATTCACCCAAAGAGCATTTCTTAATGGAAAAATGGATTTGGCTCAAGCCGAGTCTGTTGCAGATCTTATAGCTGCGAATTCTGAAGCCTCTCAACAAGCCGCTATCAAACAACTTAAAGGTGGCTTTAGCCAAGATCTGAAATTATTGAGGGAGGAATTGATCAACTTTGCCGCATTGATCGAATTGGAACTTGATTTTTCACAGGAAGATGTTGAGTTTGCTGATCGTACTCAACTAGAACGATTAATTGACAAGATCTTGTTTTCTACTCAGGCGTTGCTTGATAGTTTTAAGTTGGGAAATGTCATTAAAAATGGTGTAAGTGTTGCAATTATTGGAAGCCCCAATGCGGGGAAGTCTACGCTGCTTAATGCACTTCTGAATGAAGAAAGAGCAATAGTAAGTGACATTGCAGGAACCACTAGAGATACCATTGAGGAAGTTCTAAACATTGATGGAGTTCTTTTTCGACTAATAGATACGGCTGGAATAAGAGAAAATACAAATGATAAAATAGAACAAATTGGTGTTCAGAAAAGCTTGGAGAAAATGCGCCAAGCTGATATAGTCATTTATTTGTTCGACGCCTCAACGATTACGAAAGCAGAATTTGATCTTCAAATACAACTATTAGAAAATGAAAAAATAAAATTTATAGTTGTCGCCAATAAAATAGACTCAGCAGATAGTATGAAACCGGAACAATTTAATATGGACGATCAATATAATTTTGTCGCAATATCTGCTAAGGAGAGGAGAGGAATTGCAGACCTAAGGAAGAAAATGTATGATATAGCAGTACAAGGAGAACTCAATACCGAAAACACAATCATCTCCAATGCTCGACATGAGATGGCCTTAAAGAAAATAGTAGAATCTTTATGGGAGATTAAAAACGGTATGGAGTCTAACCTATCTGGCGATCTTTTGACTCCGGATATCCATCGTTGCTTACATTATTTAGGAGAAATTACGGGAGAAGTAGAAGTTGATCGTGATATACTAGGAACTATTTTTGGTAAGTTCTGTATCGGGAAATAGCCTGTAAGTTTATAATATCATTTATTTTTTAATATGATAACATAAATGACTATCACTTTTTTTATTTAGATAAAAATTTAATACCGCGCAGTTCCAATGCGCACACTAATGACAATATTTGTAGTAGTCTAATTACTAAACATTATGGAAAATCTTTGGCATTATTTGGAGATAATCAATAAGAAAAAGATATTCTCATTTTGGGGGAAATCCGATAATCGAGACAAGATGGGAGCATTGGATAATATATTAAAGCTTGGATTATCAAGTTCTATTTCTTATTTGGTTCCAATTTTAAAAAATGAGGACGAAGAAATTCGTAATCGTGCATGTGATGTTATAATACATTTATTTGAAAAAGTTTCCTCTAAAGATGGTTTTTATGAAGCTGTACGATATTGTGAAATCTCAAAAACGGATTTAGATTACTTTAAAGTCACATTTCAAAATACTGAATATATTAAATTATTGACTATCGCTTCATTTAATAAAGACGGACATGTAAGAGAAAAAGCAATTAAGAAACTTGGAGAAAGTCAAAATTCACTAGCTATTCCATTTGTGATTTATCGTTTGGCAGATTGGGTGTCACAGGTTAGAATGCAAGCTAATAAAGTATTTGATATGTCTTTGAAAGAAATATTTTTGAATACTTTGGTAGAAAATCTTCCGACTATATTATGGTTACAGAAGGTCAATAGGGTTGATCTCAACAATATATATTCTAAGACTATAGATTTTTTAATGAATCAAAATAGAGATGCTGTCTTGCAAAATTTCTCTAGTTATACGGATCAAGTCAGAGGAATCATTGCGAGAGAATTGGTTAGTTCAAATGATATTTCACATGATGAAATTGATTTATTATTGGCGGATAAAAATTATATCATAAGAAATTGTGTAATCAAAAGTTTTGACTTGCTTTCAGATAATCAAATCCAACAATTACTACATGATAAATCATCTAAGAATAGATATGATACACTTGTGCAGCTACGATCGGCTTCATTTTTTGAGGAATTGCTATTATCGTATCTAGCAGATAATGCACAGTCAGTTAGAAGTTTTGCTAGATACTATTCGCATTTAAAGTCTGAAAATTATGGTGAATTATATAGCGCCAATTTAAATAACAATATTAATGTAATTGGTTCTATAGCTGGTATTGCTGAAATTGATGGAAAGGCTTTCGCTGATAGTATTAAGCCA
>QFOI01000288.1 GCA_003241175.1 Pseudopedobacter saltans | reverse complement strand
CAAATGGATTCTCATAATTGCTATGTGTAGCCATCCAGTTGCATAGTTCCACAATGTGTGACTTATTAGAAGTGAAATAGAAGTAGTTCTGATTCTGCAGTACTGTAAGCACGTCCAAGTAGTCACCCAATTTCCAATAATTACCTTTGTATGTCCCAACCTCAGTTGAAAGATATGGCGGATCAACCAAAAAGACAACACCCGGAACATCTTTGTATTTCTCAAACAATGTTTTGTAATCCATACAAACAACTTCCAAACCGTCAAGATAATTGACCGCGTCATAATCACTTTTGCGAACGACATTATAAAACGTTTCTTTCTCCAACGCCGCAAACGATGTTACATAATTCATACTGAACAATAGATTGGCGGACAATGTAACATAATCAACAAAACCATCTGCATCGTAGTGCTTCACGACTTCCAATATACTTGTTTTCACTTCATTTGGCAATACCTTATCCTTTGGACAATCCACAACCAAATAACGAATCTTTGCGATCAGCGCATTTGTTTTCGGTATTGCATCAATTCTTTGACGATAGTTGTCATAGTCATTGTAAATGACCGTTGCGCCGGGATATTCGTCCTTTACGTTTCGGCTCAATAAGCCCGAACCGCCGAAAAGATCAACGTAAATAGCCGTAGGACTGCATCCACTTAATTGCGCTTTAAACGGCTTTAAAAATTTGCGCTTTTGCCCCATGAAGGGCAATGGTGCTTGTGTGTAATTTTTCATGTGTGTATTCTTAAAATTTAGAAGTTATCTTTGTGCCTTCTCAGGCTGTTAAATACAATAAGGTGCATACACACCAACCAAAGAGCTCGGCTCCTGGCGTGGTGTGTATGCACCTTTATCTTTTCTGACATGCCTGAGAAACTGTCAGTGGGAAGTCGGGGGCTTTTTTGTTGCCCCTTTTTTTATAGTTTTTTCAAAATCGTCTCTACGATCCTTTGCGCGCCTGGCAGTGTTGGATGGACTTGGAAATCCAACCCCGCTATTACATCACCGTAATAATAGACGGCGTTATACCAATTGACTCCTGAATCGAACCATAGATTTACGACTGGAAGAGAAAAAAAATCGCCTATTGCCAAGGTTGCTTCAGCCGTTGGTAATCGACCGTAATTTTCTGCATTGATTAGATCCTGATATGTAGGATAAGACGCTGAAGGGACTTTCCCATACATGTGCATTATGGTCACTAGTACGATCTTTGCATTCGGACAGGTCTGCATAAGTGTCTGGATGATTCCTTTATACGCCGAGATGAATGATACACTGGCATTGACAACTCTGTCCGTATATGGAGCGTCGTTGATATCCCAACCTCTCACGCCCACGTCGTTTTGACCGCCAAAAACTATGATGACATCTGGATTGTAGTGTTGTACATCAAATGCTCGATAGTGAATACTGTTGGTATCTTTTGGGACTATTGTCGCACCACCCACGCCCATCGGACTGTAACCATTGAGACCATTCACATTTTCTTCCTGCGACCATTCAAGACCTGTGTATTTAACCAATAGCGGCTGTATGTTTCCCGCAGCCGTGATACTGTCACCCAAGAACACAAGTTTCTTGCCTGCATATGGCGCAGGCACTGAAACACCTGCCTTCTTTAACGGGACCGTTTTTACACCGAAAAAATAACCTGTCTTTTCATAGAAATTTTGGAACTGCGTTGTAGTAACGTTGTAAAATTGGCCATCAGCATTGCCCAGTTCGACCAACATGATATTGCTCATCTTAACGTTTATAACGCCAGTCCTGCCATTATTTTCAACACTGTCAAAAGCAATAAAAATCGTAATATCCTGCCCGACACAACCCGACGGAAGGTCAATAATGATAGGTACAGCGCCAACCGTATTGAACTGGGAATACTGAATTTTGTATTCAATAAAATAGTTGGCGTCACTAGTTCCAGCACCATCTTTAACGAAGGTAAGACGCAGGTTCATGTCCGCATTTGTGCCACCCAGGTTCGTGGGCTCAAAAGAGAAGATATATCTTTTCTTAGCCCCAGTAATCGCCGACAACATGACCGCCCATTTCTGTCCTGTGTCACCTGCATTGGAGCGTGTGTAGTTTATGGACAAACTACCGTCTTCCCCTTTGACTATCGGACTGTCCAAACCAGTCCAATCAATGTTTTTTGAATCAAACACAGACTGCAATGTCAATACATCAAAGTCTTCGCTGATAGCTGCTTCATTGATTGCAAGACGGTTGTTTAACTGGTTCGTTTGGGCTGAAGATGCAGGCAGTTCTGTTGATGCTGTTGTAAAACTATTAACCACATCCGACTTCCTGATTATTAGAGGGGTCTTGAACTGATAATCGGGGAAAAAGTACCCAACAGAGCTATAGGCTTCCAACAATTGTGATAGAGTGTAACCATAAGACGTATCACCAATATTTCCCAACTCATCAAAAACAAAGTTTTCAATCCTCACATTGACATTTCCGTCAACGTCACTGTTGAGATATGAGTTAAACGCAACATATACGTTTAACGATTTATCTACCATAGTTGATGGCAGATCAACTATAACGCCCAAAGCATTTTTATTGCCAAAACTTGAGTACGGGAAAGTAAACAAAACAGATTCGCCGTCCTGCTCGTCAACGACTAGCTGAATGAACATCTGTAGGCCGGTGGATTTTGTGACATTCAAATCCGTTGCTTGGAACAGTATCGCATATCTTGATTTTGTGGGTGTAAATGCACCGCCTCGAAATCCAAAGATACCATCAGCATTGTCGGATGTTCGGGTTAAGTTACAGGTTAAGGAATTGTCAGTACCGATCGTTACCTCGCTATTTAGTGCCGCAAACGGCAAACTAGCTGCATCGTAGATATTTTTTAGTCCCGTCACGCTGTATAGCTGATCCAATTGCGACTGACTAGCAACTTTTACTCCTACGACATCTTCCGTCAAAACATTATCCGGTAATACATCAGGAATAAACTGCCAATAATCGCCGCTTGCAATATAAAATGCCGAACCATTAGTATTAGCGTCTACTTGCATTGGCATTTTATTGCCAGAGCCATCCAATGTATTAGTCAAAAAATGCGTGAAGGTTCGCGCCACATTGGACGGATTGATCTCATAGTTTACGGATTTTGAAGGTTGTCCCGGATCAAAATTAACATCATCCAAAACACCTATCTTTCCGCTTCCCGCGAAATCTATCAATAGCCCCATCTTCATGGCAACGGGCGTACCGTCCGCGTTTTGAACCAATACCTTTGCATCTGCACTTAGTACAGAACCGTCATTGGCGGAATCGAATATTTTGGCAACATCGCCCGCTTCGTTTGCAAAAACCAAACTATCAAATAGTTCTGAAAACGTATTGCCATTAGGTTGTTGACCGTCTTTATATTGTGCTTTTGCTTTATTTCTAGTAAATGCCATGTTTCTTAAGTTTATTTTATCCTACAAATTCAATAAATAGGACAGTACGATAAGGCGACATGTTGTTGTGCCATGCATTGGATCCCAAAGTATTGGTATAACCTTGATAAGCTGGTGTATTCCCGGCCGTATTGGAAATATTGCCTTTATTGAATCCTGACAAGTCTTCGGTAGTTTGTCCATAGGCAAAAACGTTGAAAGAGTCCGTGAACTCTTTGTCATCCACCACACCGTTCTTGAATCTATGTGCGGGCATTTCGGCAATGGTCAACTGATGCGTTTTTTCACCGCCTGTTTTCCCAACAGTGTTGAAGTCCGTATCGTCAGGATCGTAGCCAATCGGCATACGGCTACGCCAATCCAAAACTTCCTGCCAACCATCTGGAATGGTATTGGCAGGCTTATTCCAAAACATCATTGATCCACCGACACCCGCCGCAATCGGGGCGCACATTTTTTCAAGTTTTTCGATACGATCAAGAATACTGTTTTCCTTTAGTTTGAAATCAGCCCAATTGTATTGTTCATTTCCTGTACCAAATTTCAATGTGCGAACAATCCGAAAAGGTCGTGTCACACCATCGCCAAACTGCCCCGCAACTTCCATAGATTCTACAAATACAGTTTCTTCCACATTCCCGCCTTCCAAGGCCATCACCTCACCGTTTACACTCACAATACCACTTGCCGCAATACCATCATCCACTTTACAACCTGAAATGATAAACAGTTTCGCAATAGCCAAACCGATAGACTGAGCATCTGCAATGCTGTTTTCCTGAATCTGCAAATAGGCTTGGTCTCCGGGAAATCCTTTTGGATAGGTATAATTGTGCTTTATCATTGTATCGTGTATCTTTTTGAGGCCAGTTTAAAATAGTTGATCCAAACCTTTATCTCGTTTTTAATCGTATCGGTCAGGACAATAGCGTTGTGAGTGTTCACTATAAAATCAATACCGCTATCAGCATATTCGCCCGGAAGGAAAAAGTAAACAGGCGGATCAAAATAGACAGGCTTGTTTTCTTCAGGTAGATAGAAATAGATTCTTTGCGTTGCAAATCCATCGTCTATCGTAATGCGCCTTTCCTCAGGATCATATTTTGTGTTTAGGAAATCTTCCAAACTAAACACCTGACTATTATAGTTGGCTTTGATCAGATTGAATTTTCTATTGTCCAAAAAATCCTGATAGATAACCAAAAAAGGCGCAGCGCATACCTTGACCAATGCCAGCATTTTTGGCTTTCGCATGAGCCACGGAATGTTTTGTTCAATCCATTTGTCAATATCAAAATCAACTATCATATTCACGCCAATTTATAGTTAGGTCAGTATCCTGTATGGTAAAAAATCCACTATCAGGGATCACACGTCCATCAATATTGATCCAGTCAAATAAGCCATATTTGTATTGCGACAGCTTCACCTCAGGCAAAACCACACCATCAATTTTTTGTAATGTATCCATCAATCTGACGTT
>QFOI01000287.1 GCA_003241175.1 Pseudopedobacter saltans | reverse complement strand
TTCTCCTCACGTTTAGGTTCACTAAACAAATGCATCTGTTCCAGATAGACACCTTCCAAACCTGTCAGATCCTTTAGGATACGACTTGCTGCATCTTCAATACTTTCTGTTGGCTTGACAAACCCGCCTAAAAGGCTCCATTCACCTTTATAAGGTTCAAAGCCTCGTTTGATAGCCAATAGTTTTAAAGATTCTCCATCAAAGCCAAAAATAATACAGTCTATGGCAAGGAGTAGGCCAGTCTCGTCAGAATATATGCTTTGCATGTTATTGGTTTATAGCTAAAAAGGTCCCATTAATTTCAAAAATAACAATTATTCCATGTATGAAAATCCAAGCAACCTAATAATTGACATACAATAAAAATTTCTATTTATGCAACGGTTTGCACAACCTACGACAATTCTTCCAATATAAAAGAAAAAAACCGTTTACTTAAAGGTAAACGGTCATTCAACTAACGATAAAATTTATCATTCCAACGCAAAGTATTTTTGAAATCGTGTAGTTTGGTATTTTCATCAATAATCACATATTCAATACCTGCCATTTCTGCGAAATCTTCTAATTGTTCTGCAGAAAGATTTTGACTATAACAAGTGTGATGCGCACCACCTGCAAGAATCCAAGCAGTCGCTGCAGTTTGCAAATCTGGCAATGGTTTCCATAAAATACTAGCAACTGGTAATTTTGGTAATTCTTCTTTTATCTCAACACCTTCTGTTTTATTTACCAATAATCTAAAATGATTGCCAAAATCCATCAAAGATGCAACCAACGATTCTCCACCTTTTGCATTAAAAACTAAACGAACAGGATCTGCTTTGCCACCAATTCCCAATGGATGTACTTCTAAAGACGGTTTATCGACAGCCAGCGCAGCGTCAACTTCCAACATATGCGAACCCATTATGGTAGAAAATTCAGGATCCAAATTATAGGTATAGTCTTCCATAAAAGCATTCGCGCCTTCTAAGCCTTCCCCCATTACTTTCATCGCTCTTACCAATGCGGCAGTTTTCCAATCACCTTCACCTGCAAAACCATAACCTTTTTGCATCAAACGTTGCACAGCCAAACCTGGCAATTGAACCATTCCATGCAAATCTTCGAAAGTATCAGAAAATCCTTTGAAACCACCTTCTTCCAAAAATTTGGTCAAACCTATTTCAATTTTAGCTGCTTCAACTAGAGATGTTCTGTCTTTTCCACCTTCCAATAAACTTGGAGCTACATTGTAACTTGCTTCGTACTCAGCAATCAAGGTATTGATTTCCGCTTCAGCTGTTTTATTGATAATTTCTACTAAATCACCAATACCATAAGAATTTACAGAAAACCCAAATGTAGATTCTGCCTCGACTTTATCACCATCAGTAACCGCTACAAAACGCATATTGTCACCAAAACGAGCGAATTTTGCACCTTGCCAATCATCCCAACCTGCAGCTACTCTTGTCCAATCTCCTATTTGTTTTTGCACTTTTGGATCATCCCAATAGCCTGTAACAACTTTACGATTTTTACGCAAACGACTAACTATAAATCCAAATTCACGGTCACCATGTGCACTTTGATTTAAGTTCATAAAATCCATGTCCATCGTAGACCAAGGAATATCGCGGTTAAATTGTGTATGCAAATGCAACAACGGTTTTTGTAAAGCATTCAAACCACGAATCCACATTTTCGCGGGAGAAAAAGTATGCATCCAAGTGATGACACCGATACAATCTTTTGCAGCATTTGCTGCTGTCAATGTATCATAAATTTCATCTGTCGTTTTTACCGTTTCTTTCCAAATAACTTTTACAGGAATTACAGTTGATGCATCCAACGCGGCAGCAATTGTTTTTGCATGTTCTGCTACTTGAGCCAATGTTTCTGGACCGTATAAATGTTGACTTCCTGTGATAAACCAAACTTCTTTTGTACTTAACATCTTTCTAATTATGAGTTGTGAATTATTATTTTTTGTGCGGAAAGCTGAAAGCGTAATGCTAAAAGCTTTGAGCCTTAAGCTTTATGCTTTTATCTATTTTTGTCCATAATATGCATTTGCTCCGTGCTTACGTTGATAATGTTTTTCAATCAAAGCAGATTTTAGCAATGGATTATTGGGATGAATTTGTAGTGTAAACATGGCCATTTTAGCAATCTCTTCCAATACCACACTATTGTAAACTGCTTTAGCCGCATTTTTCCCCCAAGTAAATGGAGCATGACTACCGACTAAAATCATTTCTACATCTTGGTGCGTAATCCCACGATCCTTCAAGGCATTCATTATCTGAAAACCCGTTTCGTATTCATATTGGCCTTTGATCATTTCATCATCCATTGGTGGTGCACATGGAATATTTAACGTAGTATGGTCTGCATGAGTCGTTCCGAAGATAGGAATATCCATTATGGCTTGAGCCCAGGCTGTTCCGTAGGTACTATGTGTATGCACTATACCTCCAACATCTTCCCAATGTTTGTATAGTACGGCATGTGTAGGCGTATCAGAGGATGGTCTTAAATCACCTTCAACTATATTGCCATCAAAATCTACAATCACCATTTTTTCAGGAGATAATTGTTCGTATGGTACACCACTAGGCTTAATGGCAAATACACCACGACTATGATCAGCCGAACTCACATTTCCGAAAGTGACTATAACTAAATTATTTTTAGGCAATTCCATATTGCCTGCGTATGCTTCTTCTCTTATTTGTTTGAATGCGTTGTCCACTATATATGAATTAAGAATTATTTAATATGGTGTGAGGCAAGAGGTGTGGGGTAAAAGGAGAACCAATTTCATATTCCTTAAACCTCAAACCTTTTGCCTCAAACCTTAAGCCTTCTGACCATAAAAATCTGCTGCTTTTTTGTATGCTTGATAACGTTTTTCGAATAAAGAAACCTTATCAGTATTAGGCTCGTATGTTTTTAAGAAACCCGTTCCCATTGCATCCATTGCTTCATTTACATTTTGGAAAACACCTGCAGCTGTTGCGGCAAACATCGCTGCACCAAGCGCGCAGGTTTGTTCGGATATATGTACTTTTATAGGCATATTGATTACATCCGCCATAGTTTGCATAACAAATGGTGATTTTTGAGCGATACCACCCAAACCAATAATACCTTTAATAGGAACGCCTTGTTCGATAAATCTTTCCACTATAGCACGTGCACCAAAACAAGTAGCTTCGACGATTGCACGAAAAATACGAGGCGCATCAGTTCCTAAATTTAATCCAGCGATTACACCTTTTAAAGTTTGATCGGCATCAGGAGTACGACGACCGTTGAACCAATCAATTGCAGACTCTGTTTTTTCGGTAACTATAATTTTTTCCGCTGCTTTAGTTAATTCAGGGATTAAAGAAGATTTTTTCTTTTTAAATAAATCAACTAAATCTTTATTATCTGCATTTTCCTTAATCAATTGATCGATTGGCCAAGAAATAATTTTTGCAAACCAAGCATAAGCATCACCAAAAGCACTCTGTCCCGCTTCCATTCCAATCATTCCAGGAATAACGGAACCATCCACTTGTCCGCAAATACCCTCTACAACTATATCTTTACAAGCTTCATAAGGAGCAACGACGATATCACAAGTAGAAGTGCCAATAACTTTACTTACGTAAAAAGGTTCGATCTGGCCGCCAACGGCTCCCATGTGGCAATCAAATGCGCCGATTCCAATCACTACCGTTTCGGGTAAACCCAATTTGTCTGCCCATTCTTTGGAAAGCGTACCTACAGATTTATCCGCAGCTAAGATTGGATTTTTCAAAGTTTCTACATAGCCATCTAAAAGAGGATCAATAGAAACGAAATAATCATTGGGAGGAAAACCTCCCCATTCTTGCGCCCATAGTCCTTTATGTCCAGCACTACATACGCCACGTTTCAAATCTGCCATAGAAGTCCCACCGGCAAGGATAAAAGGAACCCAATCACAGTTTTCCACTATAGAATGTGCTTTTGTCCTTACAGTTTCATCTTCTCTAAGAACATGCAAAAGTTTCGCCCAAAACCATTCAGACGAATATATACCACCGACATATTTCAAATAATTGGTAGATGCGTTCTTTGTTTTTTCATTAAATTCTTCTGCTTCTTTTATTGAAGTATGATCTTTCCATAATACGAACATGGCGTTTGGATTTTCTTCCAAGCCTTCCAATAAGGAAAGTGGCGTACCATTCTCATCCACCAATATAGGTGTTGAACCTGTACTATCCACAGAAATACCGACAACTTGACTAGCTATATCTGGACCGGCTTGCGCTACACAATCCTTAATAGTAGCTTCAATACCTTCGATAAAATCCAATGGATGCTGCCTAAATTGACTGTTTTCTGGATCGCAATACAAACCTTGCGCCCAACGTGGATAATAAAAAACTGAAGCTGCAACCTCCTCTCCGTTTGCAGTATTGGCAATAATCGCTCTAACTGAATCACTTCCAAAATCTAAACCTATCGTATATGGCATAATATTTAAATGTAAAATATTTATAATTGTACAGTTTACAAATGTAACAATAAATATAATAGCATAGTGTTATTTTACAAACAAACAGTTGTTAATATAGAATACGGCCAAGTAGAATCAATAAGGCGTCAATTCCACAAAAATTAACGCCTTATTTTTGCAGATTTATTTTCTTTTAATCATCGTCGTCATCTTTCTTTTTAGAAACTTTGACAAAAGCACTTCTACGAGGTGAAGGCATTATTGCATTTTCCCCTTTTACGGATTTCCATACAACTTCATTCAATTCAACATCTGGAGCCGCATCTTCTTTCTTAAAATTCCACTTTTCTGAAAGCAGCGCACTTGCCGTATTGCATGGATTTCGCAAGGAAGTATCAACTTGAACCTCTTTTATAATATAGGGTGTTGTGTCTAGTTTTGAAGAGAAACAATCGTA
>QFOI01000286.1 GCA_003241175.1 Pseudopedobacter saltans | reverse complement strand
AACAAAGGCATAACGTGCGAACTGCATCAAGTAATCTACTCCATTTTTTATATTTAGTTTCTTTACTTGTTTCTCGAGTAAGGGAATCAGAGAAGCACGAGTAGCCTCACTTACGGGTGTATTGAACTGCAAACTATAATCCACCACTGGATAGTTTTTAAAAATCGTTTTTAGATCCGGATTTACTTTTATTTTGAAATTGTATTCGAAATCGTTGAGTTTAAATTGAAGATTTTTATTGATATAGTCTGCTTTACTAAAGTCGGGAAGCTTTTCGATTTTGTAGGAAAAGGATTGCGTATTGTTTTCTAATACTTGCAACTGCAATTCGGAAAACTGATTTTTACTAAAATCAATATTGCTCCCATAATCATGATAGTTAAGACAGACATACTGCAAGCCATCCTTCACCCGATAAGGAATATTGTAGATATTGTCTGTCGACTGTATGTAAAACAATAGTCTTTCATCATGAACACTCAACAGCGTACGGTAACCGCTTTGCACCATAAGATACCATTTGTATAGTGTGTAACGCAAATAGTTATCTTGTTTAGGGCTTATAGTTTGTGCCGTTTTTCTGACCAACTGATAATACAACCAATCATCTGGTACATATTTTTTCCGATATTGATTTAAAGCAGCAATTGTTCCCTTTAGAATTTTCGACCGCTCGAGATAATTGTAAAAAGTTTGAATATCTTTTTCGCTTGGTTTGGATACATAATCGACAAATTGCGTTTTGTCAAAACAAAAACCTACCGCATTTCCATAAAAGTCAAACACCACAGAATCTTTCCTTTCCTGTGCATTGACCATAAACATACAACTCAAAAGAGTAAACCATATCGTGAGCAAGCTTTTCATGAGCACCTATAAAGATACAAAACATAACAATTATTTAATGTTAAGTTTTGAGCGCGAAGTTGAAAAGCAATCTATTGTTTAACCCGTTGTGCATTTAGAGATTTTTTCATTAACTCAGTACTTAGATTCGCAATGACGTTCAACTGTTATCGCATTTCAACAAAAATATCCGTCATTGCGAAGAAGAATGACGAAGCAATCTCTTATTTTCTCTAATTATTTTCCTAAATGCACAACGGGTTGTTTACTTTATTTTCTTTTTCTAAAATACAATCTATAAGAGAATATTGTCACTAACATAGCTGAACCCAATACCAAATGCGCTGGCTGGGCAAAAGCCGGGAAATCCATCTTAACAAGCGTGAATCCCATGACCAACTCTCCCACAATTAGTACAAGCAAAAGAAAACCAAGCTTCTGTAATCGAGGATAAGACAAGCTTCTCCAAAACAAAAAGACACATGCCAAGGCGGAAAGCCAGGCTAATGCTTCATGGATGGTTAATATTATGCCGGTATTGGACAGCCATTTTTCTCTTTCCGTATATTTTAATGCTTTTGACGTAATGTCAACCGAGGTGCGCACCTGTGTTCCAATCATCACTTGCAAAAATACAAGGACCAACGCCACCGTGCTTATCCACTTCAGTGTTTTGTCCTGGATACGGTAACTTCCTTCCGCTTTGTGAATCATCAATACACAGATTCCCGCCATGACAAAAATGGGCAGTAAATGTATTGTTACGGTATCTACATGAAGATTAGAACGCACAATTAACCAGCCCAACAAGGACTCAACAATAACAATTCCCATCAAGCTGACGGACAACCAAGCAATGGACGGACGAGTTTTGTAAAATTTTCTAAAACTGACCACAATCAAAGCCACCACGGCAAATCCCAAAACGCCTGTCAGCAAACGATTAATATATTCCACCCAAGTATGGAAAGCATTAAACGTATGGTCGATGTCTTGTAAACTAAGATATTTCTCGTAATCTTTGGGCAATTGGCCTGCATTCATCGGAGGAATAAGACGCCCAAAACAGGTCGGCCAGTCAGGACAGCCCATTCCACTATGCGTAGTACGCACAACACTACCAGCAAGAATAACGACAAAAACAAGCAACAAAACAATCCTGACAAATCTTACGTATCCTTTATTATTCTTCATGGAAAAACATTCTTGGCTATTGGCAAAAGTAACAAATGCTTAGTTTGGTGCAATACAATAAAATAAATTGTATTGGATTATCCAATATGTACGGTTCCACAAAAAGCTATTACTTTTGATCGTATTATGTTAGAGTGTTTTTTAGACGAAACGCGATTAGAGGCTGGCTGTGATGAAGCAGGTCGAGGCTGTTATGCTGGGCCGGTTTTCGCGTCTGCTGTTATTTTACCTAAAGACTTTAACCATCCGCTATTGAACGATAGTAAACAGGTAAAAGAAAAAGACCGCAATACGCTTCGAACTTATATTGAACAAAATGCATTGGCATTTGCTGTTGCCATGGTCACAAATGAAGAAATAGACCAGATCAATATCCTAAGAGCTTCGTTCAAGGCCATGCATCTAGCCATCAACCTATTGAAAATACAACCAGAATTTCTCTTAATCGACGGAAACCGATTTGACAAACACCCATCCATTCTTCACCAATGCATCATAAAAGGTGACGGAAAATTTACATCGATTGCCGCCGCAAGTATTTTAGCTAAAACTTACCGAGACGAGTACATGACACAATTACATGACGAATACCCAATGTACAATTGGAAAAAGAACAAAGGATACGGTACACTGGACCATCGCAATGCTATTGCACAATATGGATTGTCTCCTTACCATCGCCACTCTTTCAATATTGTACCCACGCAAATCTCCCTTTTCTGATTTTTTTGTATATTAGCAAAAATTATATAGGTTGTTTTCTGGCATTTCTGACCTATTTATGAAACTAAATCATGTTATTTTTATACAAAAAGATATGAAAGTACTTAATTTACTTTGTCTAATTGGCGGCTTATTGTTGATTTTGATTGGCACTTCCAAAGTTGTCAATTACACTGAAACACAAATTGTTTCAGAATCTTACAAAATAGGTCAATACATAATCTTGGGACTCATCCCTCTTTCTGGTTTACTATTGTTAGTAGGCTCAATTCGCAGATTCAAATTAGAAAACTAACATTCCTTTACTACTATCAACATCTGTGTACAAATATTTTTAGAATAATAAGTTTGATTTCTGCGAGTAGAATGAAAAATAACATAGCTTAGTATTTAAATATGTTTTCTATGCTAAGTTTTACCAATGTGGTAAGAAATTTTTCTATTCCAGCCTTACTTGCCGTTTCCATCATGGTAGGAAGTACAAGTTGCAAGGGCGGAAAAGACAAGGAAAAAGAGTCTTCCAAAGACACTACTAAGATGGACGCTTCTTCCATTGCGATACCTACCGGTTTAGGATCACCCATTACACTAGATCCTAGTAAACGCTACATTTATTTGGCTTTTGATGATGGTCCTCAGCCTCCCGGAACTATCAATTGCAAAAATATTTTTCATGAAGAAGGAGTGAAAGCTTCTTTCTTTCTGGTAGGCGCCCACATGTTTGACCCTTTACGTAGGCGTATTGTTGATAGTTTAAACAATAGTTATCCTGAATTTGTAACTGGAAACCACAGCACAACGCATGGTTTCAGAGACAAATATGCTTCTTTTTACAGCCACCCCGACAGCGCAATCAAAGACTTTGAAAAAGCACAAACAGACCTTAATCTTAAACTGAAAATTGCGCGCCTTCCAGGTATGAATACTTGGGCTTCCGCTGGACAAGTACAGGGTCCAAAATCTTCCTTGAAAGTTGCGAAGGCATTGGATTCATTGGGTTATACCATTATTGGTTGGGACGTGGAATGGCAGTTCATCAAAGGTTCTACTCCGAAACAAGGTGCAGAGGAATTGGTGGCACAAGTAGCTTCCAAATTTGATCAAGAATATACTTACCAACCCAATACATTAGTGATTTTGGCACACGACCGTATGTTTGCCAAACCGCAATATGAGGATTCTTTACGTAAGTTTATTTCTATATTGAAACAGGACAAACGTAACGTATTTGAAACTTTGGATCACTATCCAACTGTTCAGAACAGAAAATAGTACAACTAAAATCCAAATATCCGACGGCTTTGTGCAAGTTTTGCATGAAGCCGTTTTTTTAATTTTGACTTTGAAGTATTGTATAAATTGCGCGACATTTTAGTATATATGAACCATACAATTGTGCCAATAACGCAACAGGACATTCCTTTACTAGTTGATTTGATTAACCTTTCTTATCGGAACAAATCGGATGGCGCATGGACGACAGAAGCAGATTTGTTCAATGAAGGAGGACTGAGAATTGATGCCAACGAACTTATTTCAACAATGTCCACTACTGACAATTATATTTTCAAATATGTTTTGGATGGAGATATATTGGGAACGGTCACACTAACCGAAAAACCAACGGCCATTTATTTAGGTACACTTGCCGTTTCTCCCCGAGCACAAGGATTGGGTATTGGGAAGAAAATACTATTGTTTGCAAATGAGTTTGCGAAGCAAAAAAGCAAAGACAAAGTTACGCTTACTGCCATCTCCGTAAGAAAAGACCTTATCGATTGGTACGAACGATTTGGATATGTAAAAACTGGAAATATAACTCCTTTCCCAACTTCTAGTCATGAGCTAAGTACACCGGTCCAAGACCTATTCTTTGAAGAGATGGTGTTCCATATCTAATCCACTATCTTTGCCAAATGAAGATCAAATCAGCGAAATACCTCATTTCTAGTCCGAATTTTGACAAATGTCCAAAACCTGACCTACCTGAATATGCTTTTATAGGTAGAAGTAATGTGGGTAAATCTTCATTGATCAATTTATTGACAGATACTAAAGGCCTGGCAAAAACATCCTCAGCTCCCGGAAAAACGCAAATGATCAACCATTTTGCCATCCAGAGTGGAGGTAAAAAAACCGTTGAAAACTGGTATCTCGTCGATCTACCCGGTTACGGC
>QFOI01000285.1 GCA_003241175.1 Pseudopedobacter saltans | reverse complement strand
AATTCAAACCACGACCTGTATTGGAACATTTGTTTCTTCGGCCTAATGACCTTTATAGTGACAACCAATTTTACAAGACCAATACCAATATTTCCAATATTGGAACATGGCAACAAGTTGACACAAGGGCAAGATTGCACGGAGATAGTATCGTTGATCTGTATTATTTTTTAGTACCGGCCCCTAAATACAATGTTGCCTATAGCTTTGAAGTGAGTAGGAATACGGGGGATTTTTTGAGTCAAGCTAATTTTGGTACATCATCCAATAGTCTAATGGGACTCGATGTCAATGTATCATTACGCAACAGAAATTTGTTTAAAAGAGCGATACAATCCACCACGACAGTTGGAGGAGGCGTGGAGTTGAATTTGGGTAAAGACAATGCAAACAATGCCATTCTCCAGACTTTCAGATACTCTATTGGACAAAGTTTTGTACTTCCGAGATTTATTACGCCTTTTCGAATTAGGGATAGGTCGACAGAAGGGATAAGAACTGTGTTGAATGTCAATGCCAACCTACAAGACAGAAGAGATATATTTCAACTAGGATCTATCGTAGGAAACTGGGGCTATGAATGGAAAAATAAAAATTTTTCTTGGCAATATCGACCCCTTAATGTTGAGTTTTACTCCTTGGTCAAAAGAAAGTATCTGGATTCTTTGATCGTATTGAATCCTTATATCCAAAATGCTTTCAATACCGGTACTATTGTTAGTCAACAACTCAATGTATCGAAAACTTACAAAGACCGTAACCATCCAAAAAACATGAACTATCTAAATTTTGGTTTGGAAGAGTCTGGTACCTTATTGGGAAGAATAAAACCATTGAAAGGTAAGTTTTACCAATACATAAAATTTCAGGCGGAGTACAGAAAGCAGATTTATATTACACCAGCTCAACAATTGGCATTGCGAGCTTTTGGTGGTATTGCATTTAATTATTATGCGAGCGGACAAGCTTATGGAGGCAATCTTCCCTTTTACAAACAATTTTTTGGCGGAGGACCTAATAGTATGCGTGCCTGGAGCTTGAGGCAGATTGGTTTAGGTAATTCGCGCTTGAGTGATACTTCCACAACGTTTCGTGATCGATACGGAGACATGATGCTAGAAGGAAATATAGAATATCGTTATCCAATTATAACTCTAGGTGGAGTGAAGGTAAAAGGTGCAATCTTCACGGATATTGGTAATATCTGGAATGTGCGTAAAGATACAGCTAATCCTCAAGGACGGTTTAGTGTAAAAGATCTAGGAAAAGATATTGCCATTGGTGTCGGTACAGGTATTCGATTGGACTTTGACTATTTCTTGATACGTTTAGATCTTGGAATCAAACTTAAAGATCCTGCTCGACCAGATAATAACGGTTGGATGGATATAGATAAGTTTACCTGGAGGCGAACTGCCATTACTCCTTCAGGAACACCAGTCGTTCTGAACAATTATGCCTTACAATTAGGTATTGGTTTGCCTTTTTAGTTTGTGAGACATAATTTGCTATATCGTTTTTGCTTCAATTGTAACCAGCTTTCTGTTTTGTGCGTCTTATACAAATAATTTAATTATTAAATAGTGGAATTGCGCTATATTTGGCGACTTAATTAACAATCGTTCATTAATAAATATTGATAATAATGTCTGTACCCGTTTCGAAAAAGTTAGCCATAGGTATTGATATAGGTGGTACAAATAGCGTGTTTGGATTTGTCGATCATCGTGGTAATATTTCGTATAGAGGAGCCATCAGCACCAAAAAATACAAAGATATAAACGAATATTTGACGGCACTCGCTGAGGCTGTTGAGCCCTTGATTGAACAAGTAGGTGGTAAAGAATATATACAGGGAGTCGGAATCGGCGCTCCCAATGGAAATTACTATAACGGAGCTATAGAATATGCGCCTAATCTACCGTGGAAAGGTTTTATTCCTCTTGCAGATTTGATTCAAAATAAACTTGGGCTTCCTTCTGCACTTACCAATGATGCTAATGCAGCAGCGGTTGGCGAAATGACTTACGGCTCTGCTATTGGTATGAAGCATTTCATCATGATTACTTTAGGTACTGGTGTAGGCAGTGGTATTGTCATCGATGGGAAAGTCGTTTATGGTCATGATGGATTTGCCGGGGAATTAGGGCACACTATTACGATTCCTGGAGGAAGAAAACATTGGTCTACGGGTGCAGAGGGATCTTTGGAAACCTATGCTTCTGCGACAGGCGTAAGATTGACCGCATTGGAGTTTTTGGATAAATTCCCAGACAAACACAGCCTTTTAAGAAATTACAACCCGGAAGATATTGACAGCAAAGTCATTTATGACTGTGCTATTCAAGGTGATGAATTGGCGAATAATGTTTTTGATTATACGGGGAAAATATTGGGTTTGGCGTTGGCCAATTTTGTCATGTTTTCATCTCCGGAAGCAGTCGTGTTATTTGGAGGATTGATGAAAGCAGGTGATCTTATTATAAAACCTACCAAAGAAACAATGGAAAAAAATCTTCTTCCCATATTTCAAAATAAAGTCAAACTCTTAAAAAGTGAACTCAAAGAATCCGATGCTGCCATATTGGGTGCTAGTGCATTGGTTTGGGAATTGAAATAAACAATCTTATTTATGATAAGAAAAAGGCAGCGTTAACGCTGCCTTTTTTTATTCAAATATAGTTTTACTTAAACTTTAATTGTCTTTACCCAACTTGAGAAAAAGTTTCTTTTTCTTCTAACCATTTATTTCGACCATAACCTTGAATTACATGTCTTTCACTATGATAAGACGAACGGACAAGTGGACCTGATTCGACATAATCAAACCCCAACTGATAACCAATCTCACGATATTCCGCAAATTCGTCAGGATGCACGAAACGATCAACTGGTAAATGTTTAGGCGTTGGTTGTAGATATTGACCAATTGTTACGACATCTACGTTTACGGCTGCTAAGTCTTTCAAAGTTTCAATTACTTCTTCTTTTTTCTCACCCAAACCTAACATAATACCACTTTTGGTACGCATGCCACCTTCTTTCAAAATGCGAAGCGTATCCATACTTCTTCTATATTTTGCTTGTATACGCACCTGTTTTGTCAATCTTTCAACAGTTTCAATATTATGGCTGACAACTTCTGGTGCTGCATCAATCACTCTTTGGATATTTTCGACTTGTGCTTTGAAATCAGGAATCAATGTTTCTAAAGTAGTATCTGGATTTAACATTTTTACTGCACGTATAGTATTGTGCCAAATGATAGAACCTCCATCTTGAAGTTCATCACGGTCAACACTCGTAATAACGGCATGCTTAACCTTCATCAAATTGATTGCCTCTGCCACGCGTTGAGGCTCATCCCAATCAACAGACAAAGGACGACCAGTAGCAACAGCACAAAAACCACAACTTCTTGTACAGATATTTCCAAGAATCATGAATGTTGCTGTGCCAGCACCCCAACATTCACCCATATTGGGACAGTTACCGCTTTCGCAGATGGTGTGCAGTTTATGTGTATCAACAAGACCTCTTACGTGCTTGTAACTTTCTCCAATAGGTAATTTTACACGTAACCAATCTGGTTTTTTTACTCTTGTTTCTTTTGTATCGACATTACTGATTACAGGCAATTCACGCATATTCTCCTCTTTCTTTTCTTAAATTAATCTATATCAATTGACCACAAAAATACATATCTTTTTCTTGTATTGATGGTAAAAGAATTGTACGATTATATTTGTATAAAAATTACATTACAATGACTTCAAAAATAATTTACTTAGGTGAGTTAAGGACCGAATCAACCCATGTACAAAGTGGTACGAAAATACAGACCGATGCCCCAACCGACAATCATGGGAAAGGTGAAGTATTTTCGCCTACGGATATGGTCGCTAATTCTTTGGGAACTTGCATGATCACTACAATGGGTATTAAGGCGAATGCCATGGATATTACTCTGGATGGAACGGAAGCCGAAGTGACAAAAATCATGGTGGCAGATCCACGCAGAATAGGAGAGATTAAAGTGTCAATACGATTTCCTAAAATGGATATTTCAGAAAAGGACAAAACCATATTGGAAAATACAGCATTAACATGTCCTGTGGCTAAATCCCTGTCACCGGAATTAATACAAACTGTCTCTTTCGAATGGCAATAGCAATACTTAATGAATTGTAAAAGATGGTACCTAATTCCTTTTTGGTACGGTTTTAGTTCAGTATAAACTGTTTTTTAAGGGTTTAGGGTTGAAAGGGGTTCTTGAGAACAAGAACCCCTATTTCTTTAAAAACCTTCCAATGGTTGACCTTTCTGAAAGAAGTGCTCGATCGCCTCCAAGGCCTTTTCATTTTCTTGCAAAATGGGTGCATGGTGTGGTTTTGTCCTTGCATCGATTATAATGGGACCTTTGCAACCCCAATGTTTGTTAATGTATTGACTGCCAATGCCATATATGTCTTTTGAGGGATCACTTCTTGTAAATGTAGCCCATAAAAAATTGTTCCAATCCTTCGCTAAGAACTCAGAATCATTGCAAATAACAATTATTCCAATATCGGAAGTATCTATTGGCTCCAGATTTAAAACAAGTTTTTCAATTTCCGAAGACGCATTTTCATAAGAAATAAAATCCTCCATTTCTATGGCTAGAATACCATCGCTGACCCAAGTTACCGAGTTTATGTTTTGTTTTAAATTTGGATTTACATTTTTGCATAGCGTTCTTTTTTTATCACCAGCAGCGGCAATGATAACCTTGCTGCCTTCATTCAAAGCATAACCCGAATAATCTAAAGTGTCAATTGTTGTGCAGGTCTGAAAATGCATATCTCTTTCAAAGTCTATTCTTTCCAATATATATTTGAAAAACAATCGGGTTTCATGTGTGGATGGAGTATCCGCAGCCTGAGCCGCAATAAAAAGATATTTGGCC
>QFOI01000284.1 GCA_003241175.1 Pseudopedobacter saltans | reverse complement strand
CCCAGCACGCCCACCAGCATGGTGGCGGCATCGATGACGATAGAGGCGTATTTATCGTTGCCCGATTCGGCCTTGCTCTTCGCCTTTGCCGACACGCCCTGCGGCAGGGCGAGGAAAGTCGAGAGAATCAAAATAAAGGCGGTTAAACGACGCAAAACTTTTTCTCCTGTTGGGCGGTCATCGAACTGTCTTATAGGCGGATGGCGGAGCCTGCCGTATTCGCTGTAATCATACTATAAGAAGTTGATTGAAAAGAGACTAATTTCATCGGATAATTCTGTCCGAAGTAACTATTCGATTATTCTAAACAACAATCTCCCCCCTGTCCAGAAAGCCACTGGAAAAAGAGTTTTTGTGCATCGCACAATTAGTGTTGACGAGCGCCTTTATTGGTGCTACATTCAATATTGTGCAATGCAGTATTTTTCGTAAAGCAGCACATGCAAGGAGGCCTCAAATGGCAGCAAAGGCAAACAACAAAAAGAAAATTGTGGCAAATGCTGATCTACCTGACAACAACACTTCTTTACCTGAATAATCGAGCACTTAACAACAGCATTTAGCAGGACAAACTAAGTGCTGTATTGAAAATATTAGTTATGAAAAAGAAACAAATTTTTCCATATATAATTGCAGCTACAACTATAGCTTCTATGAGCCAAAGTTGCAAAGTGATAAAACCTTATAGTGCTCCGCAAATGGACAGTACTATAGTCAATAAATTATACCGCGATAGTAGTGTGAGAGATACTTCCTCTATGGCTAAAATTGCCTGGAACGAATTTTTTACGGACACGCATTTGCAAGCTTTAATTGCCGAAGGATTAGCCAATAATCTAAACTTAAAAACCTATGTCGAAAAGGTAAATGAGGCGGCTGCCACTTTCAAAGAAAGTAAGGATGCTTTTTTACCGACACTTTCAGTAGGTCCAGAAGTAACTGGCGCAAAAAGTTCAAAAGCCGCACTCAATTTTCCGTCTAGTGTCAATATTAATTTGAAGACGGTCACTTATCAATTGGCATTGTCATCTACTTGGGAAGCGGACATTTGGGGAAGATTAAAAAGTTCCAAAAAGGCAGCACTAGCTAATTTATTGGCTTCCGATGCGGCACAACGTGCTATCCAGACGCAAATCGTTGCCAATATTGCTACATACTATTATGATTTATTAGCGTATGACCAACAGCTAAAAATCACTAATGAAAGTATTGATCGTTATAAAAAAGATGTAGAATCCAATAAAGCGTTGATGGAAGCTGGCACGGTGAATGGCGCATCTATCGTGCAAAGTGAAGCTAATTTGCATAGTGCAGAAGTAACATTGCCCACTATAAAACAAAATATCCGTGAAACAGAAAACGCTATTTGTTTATTATTGGGAAAAGAACCAGGTCCGATCGAAAGGGGCACTTTAGCAGAACAAATTCCTTATCAAAATATCCAAACTGGTTTGCCCGTTTCCCTATTGCGTTATCGCCCAGACGTACAAGAAGCAGAACTTTCGTATCGCTACTATTTTGAAAATACCAACTATGCGAAAGCGAGTATGTACCCAACTTTAGCCATTACAGCAGCCAGTGGTGGCTTGTCCACTTTGAAATTAAAAAACTTTTTTAAGGAATCAGGATTTTATAGTTTGACCGGAAGCTTTTTGGCTCCGATTCTATACAAAGGCACTTACAGAGCGCAATATAAAACCGCAATAGCACAACAAAACGAAGCGTTGTATGCGTTCCAAACAGCAATGTTGACCGCAGGACAAGAAGTTTCGAACGCACTATATTCTTATCAAACAGCACTCGATCTGCAAACGGCTAGAAAAGCGCAAATCTCCTCTTTGGAAAAATCAGTTGATTTCACTAGAGATTTGATGGAATACACGCAAACGTACAATTTTACCGATGTGCTCACTTCTGAGCAAAACTTGTTGTCCGCACAATTGTCCGGTGTTTCGGATAAATTGCAAGAGTTGACCGCTTTAGTAACTTTGTATCAAGCGCTAGGTGGCGGTTGGAAGTAATAATAATAAATTAGGTCCTCTTTAATAGAAAAAATTTACATATAAATGATTGGTTTGTATGTTTAAGGAATTTTATTTTTTAGTTATAAGCGTTTTTGGTTAAATAAAAACACAAAGTTCCTTATTCTCAAATTCTCTAAAAACATCCTCAATACAACTACAAATATCCTTAATAAGACTACAAACAGTTTTACTCAAATTACCAACTTTGTGTCATCAAAATGATATAAAATATGATACAAAAAAATGGTTCAGATGAACGGCAAGTTGGTACAGTAACGTTGGTAACTGGAGCCAATCAAGGAATTGGTTTGCAAATTGCGAAAGAACTAGCAGCAAGCGGACATATTGTATATTTAGGTTCTCGTGATATCCAAAAAGGAGAACTAGCTGCGCAAACTATAGACGGCAATGTACATCCGATACAGTTGGATGTAACGGATGCGACTTCTATTAATAATGCAGTTGAGAAAATCAAAAATGAAAAAGGTTACTTGGATTTGTTGATTAACAATGCAGCTATTTCTCATATAGATTTACCGGGAAGAACTATTAATAGTTTGGAAGAAGGAATTTTATCTGCACGTGCAAGTGTGGCGTCTATTGAGGAAATGAAAGCAGTATGGGAAACGAATGTTTTTGGCGTCTTAGCATTAACGCAAGCAATGTTACCACTGTTAAGAAAATCAAAGTCAGCAAGAATTTTAAATATTTCTAGTGGTGTAGGTTCGCTCACTTTGAATTCGGATACCAACTTTCCTTATAGACAAGGTTTTGGGGTAATCTATCCAGCTTCTAAAACCGCCTTAAACGCGATTACCGTAGCTTTGGCAATTGAGTTGGAGCCTGAAAATATCAAAGTAAATGCAGCAAGCCCAGGCTTTACGAATACAGCTTTGAATAATTTTCAAGGAACTGATTCTATTGAAGTTGGATCGCAGAATCCAATACGTGCCGCATTAGAGTTAGATGGACCTACCTGTACTTTTACCGGTCCTGATGGCGTAATGCCTTGGTAAATATTAGTATCTTTAGATAACTTTCTCTGAAAATTTGATAGAAGATGAAAAAAGAAAATAATTTACCAAAAAGAATTGATTCACTAACTGAACTACATAAAATGCTGGGGCTTCCCAAACCCCAGCATCCATTGATTAGTGTGTTCAATCATCAAACAAATGCAATGGAAATGCGCCCACCGCAAGGAGTGCACGTGTTGAATTTTTACAAAATATCTTTTGCCGAATCTTTGAACGGTATGGTGCAATACGGTCAGGGATATTATGATTTTGATGATGGCGGTATGTTGTTTGCATCGCCAAATCAGATTATCGGTAGCGAAACAAATGATATAACGCCAGAGTTTGTGCTTTTAATTCATCCAGACTTTTTGTTGGGTTATCCAATATTCAAAAAAATTAAACAATACAATTTTTTCACCTATTCTGTGCATGAATCCTTACATCTTTCTGAACAAGAAAAGAAAACTGTAATTAAGATTTTTTCCATCCTTGAAGAAGAAATTAACAATAGAATTGATGAATTCAGTCAAGAGATTGTGGTATCGCAAATCGAATTGTTATTAAACTATTGTCAACGTTTTTACAAAAGGCAATTTATTACTAGAAATGCGGTCAACTCTGAAATCATTTCCAAATTGGATGACATCATAGAATCCTACATAGCGAAAAATTTACCTTTAGAAAATGGGCTTCCAACAGTTCAATACTTATCGGATCAACTCTATATTACTCCAGGATATTTAAGTGATCTACTGCGTGCACAAATTAGCCAATCCACCTCGCAATATATTCAGTCGAAATTTCTTGAAAAAGCAAAAGAAAAACTATCTACAACCAATATTTCCATAGGTGAAATAGCAATGGAATTAGGTTACAAGCATTCTCAAACTTTCAGCAAACTATTTAAATCCAAAACGAAGCAAAGCCCATTGGAATTTAGGAATTCGTTTAATTGAAAATTTATAATTGAATATTTTCCTTAATCCCAATTTCCGCCTTAAAAATTTCATCATGTGAAACAACTATCAAAGTACCTTGATATTCTTTTATAGCCGCGGTTAATATCTCCACATTTTGAATATCAAGGTTATTGGTCGGTTCGTCCAAAATGATGATATCTGGTGCATTTTCTTGGATGGTTAAACAGCACAACAACAAGCGCATACGCTCACCACCACTAAGTTGCGCGCAGGTTTTGTCCCAAACTTCTTTGTGAAACAGAAATCTATTCAAACGAATCTTCACTTCGTGTTCCTGCAAATGCCCAGAGTTGAATTGTTCCGCTTGCACATAAATACTCAAGTCATTTTGAAGTATGGAATAATCTTGATCGATGTAAATTACTTCATTGTAAAAAGTAGAAATTGTACCTTCTGTTGCTTGCAATTTAGCCAAAAGCAATTGTATTAAAGTCGTCTTTCCACTACCATTACTTCCATTTATGGCAATACGTACACCACTTCTGATTTCAAAATTCAGGGGTGTGTTCCATAGTCTTTTTTCACTAAAACTATAATTGATGTTTTCGGCGTGAATGAGCGTTTTTCCTTTGTGTAGCTTAGAATAATCAAATTGAAATTTCATTTGATCAATAGCCGGAACCAACGCACGCAATTCCCGCAACTCAGATTGCAATCCATCAATTTTTTGAGCATGGGCATCTTTAAGTTTTGCCGTGCTGTTTTCAGCTGAGTTACGCAAAGTATTCATCATAATCCTTGCTACGCCTGACTTCTCTTGCTTTCCTTTTCCGCGGGCATCCAACTTTTGTTGTCGCTCCGCCGTTTCGCGTTCTTTCTCTTTCGCTTTTCGTATCGCCTTTTCTTTTTCTAAAACATCATCGGACAACGCAGCCAATTCTAAAGATTTTTGTTCTTTGTAAAAACTATAATTTCCTCCATAGACTCTTATTCCCGCACT
>QFOI01000283.1 GCA_003241175.1 Pseudopedobacter saltans | reverse complement strand
TGACGGAGCCTTCAAGTTGGCGGTCAATACGCAGACAGACATTCAGCCCATGATTATAATGGATACATTGCAGCGTTTACATTACAATAGTGTTTTCTCTTTGTCTCCAGGTAGGTGTAGAACTGTTTTTTTGCCTAAAATTTCAATTGAAGGTTATGGAAAACATGATCATCAAAAAATTAAAACAATCGTTTTCGATACTATGCAAGAGGCTATAGTTCGTTATACAAATAAAACCAAATCATAATGAAAAAAATATTAGTGACTGGTGGTTGCGGTTATATTGGTTCACATACAGTCGTGGACTTGATGGAAAATGATGTGGAAGTAATTTCCATTGATGATAATTCTAAATCCACAACCAAACTACTGGATGGTATAGAGAAGATTACTGGCAAAAAACTTAAAAACTACAAAGTAGATCTTAAGGATTATGTGGCTGTTAAACAAGTCTTCGAAGAGAACAAAGACATAGACGGTATCATTCATTTCGCTGCCTACAAAGCTGTTGGGGAATCTGTGGACTTGCCTCTCTACTATTATGAAAATAATCTTATTGGCGTGATCAATATTTTGAAAAATGTAGAAGAGTTTAAAATACCTTCTTTTGTTTTTTCTTCCTCTTGTACCGTTTACGGAAATCCGGATACTATTCCCGTAACCGAACAATCGCCAACCAAGCCTGCTGAGTCGCCCTATGGCGCCACTAAACAAATGGCGGAAACTATATTGAAAGATTTTGCAAAAGTTAATCCAGCGACCAAAGTCGTTTTATTGCGATATTTTAATCCAGTAGGTGCTCACCCTTCTATTGAAATCGGGGAGTTGCCCATCGGAAGACCGCAAAATCTGGTTCCTGCAGTGACACAAACAGCTATCGGAAAGTTGCCACAGATGGTTGTGTACGGCAACGATTACGATACACGTGATGGTAGCTGTCTAAGAGATTTTATCCATGTTTCGGATATTGCACATGCACATACTTTGGCCATTTCGTATGTGGAAGCTGGAAAGGCTAAAACCAATTGTGAAATATTCAACCTTGGATCCGGTAATGGTGTTACGGTTTTGGAAGTTATCAAAGCATTTGAAAAAGTGAGCGGAGTTAAGTTGAATTATGCGATCGGTCCGAGAAGGGTGGGAGATGTTATTGCTATATATGCCAACAACCATCATGCTGTATCGGAGCTAGAATGGAATCTTAAGTATAATTTGGATGATATGATGTCTACTGCATGGAAATGGGAATTAAAATTGAAAGAAGAAAACATATCGTAAACTGAGGTTTTCTATTGGGAAAATATCCTTAAAAGTGAAGTTTGCAAAGGCAAACTTCATTTTTTTTTGCTAACATTGCAATCGAAACATAAATAAACCATTTGTGATGCTAAAAGATACAATCAAAGTTCAGAACGAAAAGGAAACCAGAGCAGGTTTTGGGGAAGGTATATATGAAGTAGGTAAAAAGAATCCAGACGTAGTCGTTTTGACAGCGGATTTAGCGGGTTCTTTTAAATTGGAACCATTTATTAAGGATTTTTCAGACAGATATCATGAAGTTGGTATTGCTGAAGCTAATATGATGGGTATTGCAGCAGGTTTGACTATTGGTGGTAAAATTCCATATACAACTACATTTGCCAATTTCAGTACTGGACGTGTCTATGACCAGATCCGTCAAAGTATCGCATACAGTAACAAAAACGTTAAAATCTGTGCTAGCCACGCAGGCCTTACTTTGGGTGAGGATGGTGCTACCCACCAGATTTTGGAAGATATTGGCATGATGAAGATGTTGCCAGGAATGACAGTTATCAATCCTTGCGATTTTAATCAGACAAAAGCGGCTACTATTGCCGTGGCTGACTATAAAGGACCTGTTTACTTGCGTTTTGGACGTCCAAAATGGCCTAACTGGACTTCTGTTGATGGAAGTGATTTTGTTATAGGCAAAGCGCAAGTTATTTCAGAAGGAACGGATGTTTCCATTTTTGCCTGTGGGCATATGGTATGGAAAGCTATTGAAGCAGGATTGGCATTAGAAGAAAAAGGAATCAGCGTTGAAGTAATCAATATACACACTATCAAACCTTTGGATACTGAAGCTATCATCAAATCCATTTCTAAAACAAAAGCTGCTGTCACAGTAGAGGAGCACAATATATGGGGTGGATTAGGTGAAAGTGTTGCACATGTTGCTGCTACTAATTTCCCAGTTCCAATAGAACTTGTAGGTACTAAAGATACTTTTGGAGAAAGTGGTACGCCTGAGCAGTTATTGGAAAAATATGGTTTGGATGCTCCACATGTTATCGCAGCAGTAGAAAAAGTTTTGGCGAGAAAAAACGCATAATGATATTACAACAATATTAAACAAACCCACCGTATTGGTGGGTTGTTTTTTGTTTTAATTATTTCCCAACAAAGACCAGGAATTTTGATACATCAAGACGATACGACCCTACTGCATCAGTTTCGAAACGAAGAAACTAGAACCCAGGCATTCAATGCTATGGTCAAAAAGTACCAGGAAAAGCTTTATTGGCATATTCGTAGAATGGTCATCAATCATGATGATGCCAATGACGTTTTGCAAAATGTTTTGATCAAAATGTGGAAAAGCCTTGAAAACTTTAGAGAAGACAGTCAATTGTACACCTGGCTATATCGAATTGCAACAAATGAATGTCTAACATTTTTGGATCAGCAAAAAAGGAGAGAAGCCAACAGTTTCGAGGACGTTGAAGAGATGCTGTCCAATAAGATAAAAGCCGAACCTGGTTTTGATGAGCAAAAAATAGAATGGAAACTTCAGTTGGCTATACAGTCTCTTCCCGAAAAACAACGACAGGTATTCAATCTACGTTACTACGACGAAATGCCTTACGAAAAAATGAGCGCGGTTCTACACACAAGTGAGGGTGCCTTGAAAGCAAGCTATCACCACGCCGCCAAGAAAATAGAAGAATTCTTAAAAAATAATTCCTGATTAAACATCCGCAATTAAAAAGCATCTAAGTTGTAGAATTTAAAGAAGATGAGCACCGAGGTAGAAAATATAATTAAAGAACTTGAAGGTTTGGATTGCAGGTTGTTGATTGATTTACAGTCAGTTAAGTGTTTTGCATATCCGAGAGAATCATATTTTCAGACCAACCTTTCCAATATAGAAGAAAAAGGGATTCTTTTCCCTTATTCTAAAGAAAATCTTTATCAGATACCTGAAAATTATTTTGAGAATCAAATAGAAAATCTTTCAGAAATTACTATAGCTTCTGAATTGGAAGAAGAGCCATTTACTTTTGAAAAAGAGAAGGTGTTCATGCCATTTGCCATACCTTCTGGATATTTTGAACAGTTGCGTCCAGATTTCCTTGATAAGGAAGAGGCTATTATAGAAAAGAAAGAAACTGCAAAAATTGTATCCTTCTTCCAGAATCTCAACAAGTATGTGGCCGCTGCGGTTATTTTGGTAGTTTTCAGTTTGGGTGCCAATATAATGTTACACCTAAAACAAGAAAAAAAGGCCTATCAATTGTTGAACAATATGAATATCAACAATGAATTGGCTGACGTTCCTACAGAAGAGATTTTGAATTATTTGAATCAAAGTTCTTCCAAAAACATGGAATATCTGATAAATCCCACTGGCGGAGAAAATCTTATTAATAAGGCAATTTCAAACGGAAAATCGGATAAAAACAACCTAAATGGTGCTTCCAATGAGGAAATTTTAGAGTTTTTGTCAGATGAAGATCATGGATTTTAAAGCTATTTAAGTCTATGAAAAAGAATCCCGCAAAAAAAAGCAAGAAAAAATATTATTTAGTTGTTTTTTTTTCAATTTCTTTATATCTTTGTCATGCACAAATGTTAAACAGTAGGCAGGGTAAGCTTGAGACAATCAAGATGTCCTACATAACAAAGAAGCTGAATTTGAGCGGTAAAGAAGCACAAGAATTTTGGGTCATTTATCCACAGTATTTAAAAGATCTTTCAACAGTAAGGCATAATTGTCCAAGTGATGAAATTCAATGTGAAGAAGGAATTCTTAATGTTAGAAAAAAATACAAGGCAAAAATGCTTCCGGTTCTGAAAACTAATAAAAGAGTAGACGAGGTTTTTACTCTTGAAAAAAGTTATAGAGAAGTACTTCGAAAAGAACTGAGGAAACGTTACAACGTTACGGATTCTTTAGAATAGGTTTCGATTAAAAATATTAGACTTTTATAGTCTTTAACTTAGGTGTTTTTCATAGGTTAGCAACGGCCAGCTTTTTCTAAAGCAGGCCCTTTTTTTTTGCCATTATTCGGAGAAAAAATTTTGCTGTTTGTTGATTGTCAATGAATTATTATCTGATATTTAAGTCTCTGTTACTTTATTTCAATGACCATTGGATTGTTGGCAAGATTTATGAAATAGCTAAGGTAATCGTCTCTCTGAATCATTTTGAAGCTTTCTTCGATGAAATTGGATGTTCCAATATCTTTCTTGGCTTGAACCATTAATTCTCTTCTTGAGGTTTCAATCGTTGCAGATAAGATGATCCTGTATCTTTTGTCATTATCCAAACAAAGTACAATGAATTCAAAAATTTCTTTTTCCATTTCTTAAACCTTCGAGTTTGGATGTAAAGAAACAAAATTGAACGCAAAATACTTGCAACAAAATAAGTAGATTATGAAATTTGGAAAAGTAGATGATCCTTCATTAGTCGATTTTAGTTTACCTGATGATACTGTTGCAACACAGCGATTGTTGAAAAAAACAAAAAACAAAAAAGAAACCGAAATTTATATTGGATGTGCCAAATGGAATAAAAAAGATCTAAAAGGTTTTTATCCAAAAGGTATCAAAGATGAATTGAGCTATTATGCTCATGAGTTCAATTCTGTGGAAATGAATGCCACTTTTTACAAAATGCCCGATCTAACGCAAGTTGAAAAAGGGAAAGAAAAAGTACCAAAGGG
>QFOI01000282.1 GCA_003241175.1 Pseudopedobacter saltans | reverse complement strand
TACCATTGATATCATGGCAAAATTAAAATTCGGCGAGGTTGAAGAAAATGTAGTAACCCGCGAAGAGTTTCCTTTAGCAAAAGCACAGGAAATATTGAAAGATGAAACAGTAGCTGTTATCGGATATGGCGTGCAAGGCCCTGGCCAAGCTATGAATCTACGTGACAACGGCATCAACGTGATAGTTGGACAACGTAAAGATTCCAAAACTTGGGACAAAGCAATCGCTGACGGTTGGGTTCCGGGTGAAACTTTATTTGAAATTGAAGAAGCTGCTGAAAAAGCAACTATCATCATGTATTTGTTGAGCGATGCTGCTCAGATCAAAGTATGGCCTACTATCGAAAAACATTTGACAAAAGGTAAGGCGTTGTATTTCTCTCACGGTTTTGGTATCACATACAAAGACCAAACAGGAATCATACCTCCAGCGGACGTTGACGTGTTCTTGGTTGCGCCTAAAGGTTCTGGAACTTCACTTCGTCGTATGTTTGTTCAAGGTCGTGGTTTGAATAGTTCTTATGCTATCTACCAAGATGCAACTGGCAAAACTTACGATCGTGCCATTTCTTTAGGTATCGCAGTTGGTTCAGGTTATTTGTTTGAAACGGATTTTCACCGTGAAGTATCTTCTGATTTGACTGGTGAACGTGGTTCTTTGATGGGAGCTATTCAAGGTTTGTTTGCTGCCCAATACGAAGTTTTGCGTGCAAATGGACATACGCCGTCTGAAGCTTTCAACGAAACCGTAGAAGAATTGACTCAGTCTTTGATGCCATTGGTAGCAGAAAACGGCATGGATTGGATGTATGCAAACTGCTCTACTACTGCTCAACGTGGTGCATTGGATTGGTGGAAGCCTTTCCGTGACGCTATCAAACCAGTCGTTGAAAAATTGTATGACAGCGTAGTTACTGGTAAAGAAGCTGCTCGTTCTATCGACTTGAACAGCCAACCTGACTACCGTCCAAAATTGGAAGCAGAACTAGAAGAATTGCGTAACAGCGAAATGTGGCAAGCTGGTAAAACAGTTCGTTCTCTTCGCCCAGAAAACAACTAGTTTAAATTAAAAATTATGAATTGGGATTTATGAAATATGAATCCAATTCATAACATAAATAATATCAATAACGAGGGTAATGATAGTGTTCTCGCTAGATTTATTCTCGTTATTTTTATTTAAACAAAATACAATTGATACCTCAGTCATATACTTTCATTAAAAAAGAAACGGATGAATCTGGTTTTGATATGGCGTCAAATTTGGATGTTTGTCATTTGTTGAGAAGTTTGGCAAGGAGTAAGATAAGTAGTGATTTTTTAGAACTTGGGACAGGCACAGGTCTAGCTACTAGTTTTATATTGGATGGAATGGATGAAAAATCCACACTAGTCTCAATAGACAATGATGCAAATTGTTTGGATATCGCGAAAAGAAATCTTGCGCAAAATGCAAGATTGACTTTAATAGAAACTGATGGAGGAGTTTGGTTGGCCAATAACAAAAATGCAAAGTTTGATTTCATTTTTGCGGATACTTGGCATGGAAAATATTTAATGCTGGAGGAAGTTTTAAAAATGGTTAATATTGGAGGTTTTTATATCATTGATGATATGCTTCCTCAATCAAATTGGCCTGAAGGTCACGATAAAAAAGTCGATGAATTGAAAAAAGTTTTAAGAAATAAAGACGATTTTTCGATAGTAGAAATGAACTGGGCGTCTGGAATAATTATTGCGACTAGAACAAATTAAATGTGCGCTTACAATATTTATATTTTAGTTCACATGATCGACAATTCATAATTCATATCTCATAATTCACAAATACACATGTCTCTTAATTTTGAAGCAGCGGCCTCCAGGCTTAAAGGTGTTGTCACGCATACACCACTGCAATACAATAGAAATCTTTCCGAAACGTATGGTTGTAATGTCTATCTGAAAAGAGAAGATATGCAGATCGTACGTTCCTACAAGATTCGTGGTGCATACAATATGATGAGTAGTCTTCCAAAGGCGGATTTGGATAAAGGCGTTACAACAGCAAGTGCAGGTAATCATGCGCAAGGTTTTGCGTTTAGTTGTCAAAAACTCAATGTCAAAGGCGTCGTTTTTATGCCGGCTATTACTCCCAAACAAAAAGTTACCCAAACAAAAATGTTTGGAGGTGACAATATTGAGATTAAATTGGTTGGTGACACTTTTGATGATTGTGCTGCAGCAGCAAAGCAATTTACATCAGAACATCAAATGACATATATTCCACCTTTTGATGATTATCGGATTATTGAAGGTCAAGGCACACTTGCAATGGAGATATTGGAAGATTTAAGTAAAATAGACTACATTATTGTTCCCATAGGAGGCGGTGGTTGTGCCTCTGGTACTAGTATTTATTTCAAACAATATTCTCCTAATACCAAAGTGATAGGAGTGGAGCCGACTGGTGCTCCCACACTTACTGAAGCACTCAAACATGGTGAACCTTATACCATACCTCATATTGATAAATTTGTCGATGGTGCTGCTGTTCAACGTATTGGAGACATTACATTCAAAGAATGTAAACAAAATGTCGATGAGGTCGTATTGGTGGAAGAAGGGGCAGTTTGTTCTGCTATATTGAAACTATACAATAAAGATGCAATAGTGGCAGAGCCGGCTGGAGCGCTTTCTGTTGCTGCTTTGGAAAATATAAAAGAGGAAATAAAAGGGAAAAATATCGTTTGCATAGTTAGTGGAGGTAATAATGACATTGACCGTATGCCCGAAATCAAAGAACGGTCTTTACAATTTGAGGGATTGAAACATTATTTCTTGATTCGTTTTGCACAAAGACCAGGCGCTTTGAAAGATTTTGTTAGCAATGTATTGGGACCTGATGATGACATTGCCCGATTTGAATACATGAAAAAAACAAATAAAGAGGCTGGACCTGCATTGATTGGCATTGAATTGAAACATAAAGAAGATTATCAACCTCTAGTGGAAAACATGGCAAAATACAAAATCGACTATACTGAACTAAATAAAGACGATACTTTGTTTAGCTATCTTGTTTAAGTGTATTGGAATAATCATTAGCGGAATCTTGTGTGTCAATGCTGTTAGTGCTCAGAATATAGTGGGTTCATCCGAATATAGTTTCGGTATTGAAGGAGCATTGCCTATTGGTAATTTTGAAAAGTCTAATAAATTTGGTTTTGGTGGCTCCATTAAATATGCCTACAATTTCACGGAAAATGTGGCACTTTCCTTACAAGTGGGTTATCTACATTTTTCGCAAAAGGATTCTCTGGAAAATCCCAATCCATATATGGTAAAACGAGTTGTGCCCGTATTGGTTGGTCTTCGTTACAGTCTTAGTAAACCTTTTTACATAGAGCCGCAGGTTGGTGCTGCCAATACAGGATACCGAATTGCCGGTGAGGATGAGAATCAAACCAATATTGGTTACGGTTTAAATATTGGATATGTGACCAAAAGCCATTGGGACATCAGCCTTAATTTTAAAGGCTCGCAACTAGAAAGGAACAATCTTTTTTGGTGTGGATTGAAATTGGCTTACACCTTACCCGTTACAATGGATTAGTTAGCAATAACAATAAAAAAAGCGCTTAAGCGCTTTTTTTATTTATCGGTGAGTCGAATCTTTTTTGGGTAGAACCGCTTTCGCCTTGTTCGTATTATTTTCTTTTGGTACAGGATTTCCAACAGGAGTCTTATCCTCTTCCAACCCTTCCGTATTACTTTCCGGACTTATTTCATTGTTTTGTGGTGTCGCAACACCTGTCGAATCTCCACCTTCTTCATCAGAAGTTTGGTTGTCATTGATCCAGTTGAAGATGACATCATTAGCACCCATTCCATCAGGTCTTACAAATGTAGCTCTAGTGTCGATACCCAAACGTTTATCGTTTTGGACACGGTTGTAAAATTTACCCCATATTGGTAGTGCCAAAGAAGAACCTCCTCCGTCAGATGTATTGTCAAATCGAATGAATCGATCATCACAACCAACCCAAGCACCACATAACAGTTGAGGCGTGTAACCGATAAACCATGCATCGCTATTGTCATTGGTTGTACCTGTCTTTCCTGCAATTTCACCATCGACATCATAAGACCAAAGACGACGACCTGTTCCATACTGCACAACGCCCTGCATCATTCTTTGCATAGAATAGGCAGTGATATCACTAATGACCTGTTTGCGTTTCGGAGTATTGTTTAGAAGTGTATTTCCGTTTCTGTCTACGATTCTGGTTATATACAAAGGTTGAACGTTGAATCCATGACCAGGGAATATACTGTATGCTGTCAACATTTCGGATAAGGAAATCTCGCAACTTCCCAAAGAAATGGAAGGAACAACTGGTACATTGCTAGTAACACCACACAAATGCAAAAAGTCAACAAATTTTTGAGCACCAGTATTGCCATCACCCATTTGTTTCATGATATAAGCTGTAGCACAGTTTTTAGACCTAGCCAACGCTTCTGACATCGGCATTGTCTCACCTGAACAAGTTCTTGTTGTATTGGGAACTAATCCAAAACCAGGGAAATCTTGTTGCACATCATCCACAGGAGAGTTTGGTGTAAATCCGCCACTTTCGATTGCCATGCCATACAACAAAGGCTTGATGGTAGACCCAACCTGTCTTTTGGTGTTTGTATTTACGTGGTCGTATTTGAATGTTTTAAAATCAATCCCTCCAACCCAAGCTTTTACTTCTCCACTGATCGGGTCCATGGCCATAAATCCTGCTTGTAGCATTTGACGGCAGTACTTGATAGAATCCAAAGGCGTCATCACAGTATCAACACTGCGTTTTTTGTTCCATGCAAAAATGGACATTTGGGTTTTGGTTTTGAATGATTGCTTTATTTCATCTTCACTAGCACCCATGTCAGCCATGTGGCGCCATCTGTCCGAATTGCGCATAGCGGCATCCAATACATTTTGAAAACCATTC
>QFOI01000281.1 GCA_003241175.1 Pseudopedobacter saltans | reverse complement strand
ATTGGAAAACCAAAGAAGTATTGGACAGGTTTCTATTGAAAAGAATATCGTTTCCAAGCAAAAATCCTCAGTCGACTAATTTTTCCTACAGATTTTCATACTTAATTCACACTTTAGACATAAGCAATATATTTAAGGTTTTATATTTGCGTTTACTATGAGTACAAAGCAGGAAAACAAGTTCCAAACAATAATTTCCCATGCTAAAGAGTATGGATTCGTATTCCCATCTAGCGAAATATACGATGGTTTAAGTGCTGTTTATGACTATGGTCCTTATGGTTCCGAACTGAAGAAAAACATTCGGGATTATTGGTGGAAAAGTATGACACAAATGCATGATAATATAGTCGGTCTTGACGCTGCTATATTTATGCACCCAACTACTTGGAAAGCTAGTGGCCATGTTGACAATTTCAGTGATCCAATGGTGGATAACAAAGACAGCAAAAAACGTTATCGTGTAGATCATCTCATAGAAGGATTTGCAGACAAATTGGCTGAAAAAGGCGAAAAAGAAAAAGGCGAAAAGTTAGTTTTAGAAATGAATCAACTTTTGGCGAAGGAAGATTTTGCAGGTTTGAAACAATTGATAGAAGCTAACAATATCAAATGTGAAGTAAGTGGCACTTGCAACTGGACAGATATCCGCCAATTTAATTTGATGTTCAGTACGGAGATCGGTTCCGTAGCTGATGCTACCAATACTTTGTATTTAAGACCGGAAACGGCTCAAGGTATATTTGTCAATTTCCTTAACGTGCAAAAAAGCGCGCGAATGAAAATTCCTTTTGGAATTGCTCAAACAGGTAAGGCATTCAGGAATGAAATCGTTGCTCGTCAATTCATTTTCAGAATGAGAGAGTTCGAACAAATGGAAATGCAATTTTTTGTACGACCTGGAACGGAATTGGAATGGTTCGAAAAATGGAAAGAGGAAAGATTGGCTTGGCATAGAAGTTTGGGAATTCCTGCTGAGAAGGAACATTTTTTACCACATATCAAGTTAGCTCACTATGCTAACGCTGCGGTAGATATTGAATATGAATTTTCTTTCGGATTTAAAGAATTGGAGGGTATCCATTCCCGTACAGATTACGATCTGAAGAGACATCAGGAATTTAGCGGTAAAAAAATGATGTATTTCGATCCCGAAATCAATCAAAGCTATATTCCTTATGTTATCGAAACTTCTATTGGTTTGGATCGTATGTTTTTGGCGATCCTGTCCAATGCTTATGAAGAAGAAGAAATTAAAAAAGAAGACGGCTCTACCGACTCTAGGGTGGTGCTTCATATTTCCCCAAAAATTTCTCCTATCAAATTGGCCATTTTCCCATTAACCAAAAAAGATGGCTTACCTGATATTGCCAAAGAAATATTGGAGGAGTGCAAACCCGCTTTCCGCTGTTATTATGAGGAAAAAGATGCCATCGGAAAACGTTATCGTCGCCAAGATGCCATCGGCACTCCTTTTTGTATTACGATCGACCACCAAACAAAAGAAGACAATACAGTTACTGTCCGTCATCGAGATTCCATGACACAAGAAAGGATCGCCATTGCAGATATCAAAAAAATGGTTTTGAACGCAATTTTGTAATGTAAACGCTATTGGGAAAAGGTGACCATTGATTTTCGGGTCACCTTTTTTATTTTATCGCCTTGAAATGGGAAAAATAAGATCCATATTAAGTCTTTTTCGATGGCCAAATCTAGTTATTGTTTTTTTGGCTATGTATTTGTTTTCTTATTGTTTGATACAGCCCTTTCAACCTATTTTCACTAGACAGGTTTTTTATCTTATGGCAATAGCCTGTGTGCTGGTTGCTGCAGCTGGCAATGTGATTAATGACTATTATGACCAGGCCATAGACATTATCAACAAACCAGAAAAAGTCTATATAGGGAAAAGTATTAGCAGCAAGTTGGCCTTGACCTTGTACGTTTTGCTTAATGTATCAGCCATTAGCGCCGGTGTGTATGCCGATTATCTGCAACACAGCCATTATGTTGTATTGTTTGTACTATCAAGCATTGTTCTATTGTGGTTTTATTCTCGGTATTTTAAAAAGATGTATCTTATCGGAAATATCATTGTGGCTTGGTTAACCACTGCACCAATGGTTTTATTGACAGTGATCGAGATCGAGGATTTTGGTAAATCTCAGCAATACCCCATTATTGTGTTGTACCTTTTTTTCTCTTTTTGGACATGTCTTATTCGTGAAATACTCAAAGACTGCGAAGATGTACAGGGTGATATAGCAGCTCAAGCCAAGACGCTACCTATTGTTAGTGGTATAGCCAATGCCAAAAGTATATTGACAACTTTTATTGGTCTGATGATGGCTGTTTTTGCCACGTTGGCGTATATCCTTTATGCATTCTCCAACTGGTGGATTTTTGCTTATGTATTGATTTTATTTTGGATGTTTCTCTTTCTTTTTCTAACCGTAAAGAAATGTGAAACCTCCTTGGATTTCCACCAAGCAAGTTCGCTAACCAAATGGATTATGCTGATTGGTATTTTGTCTATGATTCTCATTCGACTTTTTGTTCGAATTATGTAAAATTATTTCAACCAAACATCGATCAATTTGTTAAAAATAAAATTGGTATGGAAATTGAATATTATAAGTTTTTGTTATCATATATAAATTATAAATATTAATTTTGCCGATTGAGGTTGTTGATTGTGAACCTAAATAGTGATTAAATGTTAACCAACTTGATTTTGTTTTTTTCGGGTGTTGTTGTGGGGATGGTTGTTTGGGCTTTTATCAAAAAGCAAAAGGTAAACAGACGTTTCGATATTGAAAATCAAATGTTAAGAGACCAAGCTGAAATATTGAGACTTCAAAAACGAGTTTCGGATATAGAAGCTGAAAAACGCCAATTAGTTTCTTATGTTGAGTCTTCCAAACAGAAAACATCGTCGCTACAAAATATCGCTTCATAGTATTAATTTTTCAGTCTAACCTTTTGATTTATTGCCTGATCCAATAATTATGCAATAGTTCTAACGAAACGCCGTACAAACGTTACTTTTGTCTAAAGTTGATAGTATAATTGTTTAGAACCATTACAAAAATAATAGGACGTGTTCTTTTGACACTGATAGCGTTGTTGTTATTGGTGGTTTTGCTTTTGCAGACAGAATTTTTTCAAAATTTTCTTATTTCAAAAGTAACAAAGCAACTATCAGAGGATCTTAAGACGGAAATAAAAATCAAACATGTAAGTTTTTCCTTTTTCAATAAAATGAATTTGGAAGAAATGCTTGTGCGCGACCAAAAGAAAGATACCCTATTGTATGCAGGAGCTTTTAAGCTGCGGATTACGGACTGGTTTTTCCTAAAGGACCATATCGACCTAAAGTATATTGGTCTTGAAAATGCGACCATAAAAACAGTACGGAAAGATACTGTCTGGAACTATCAGTTCATCATTGACCATTTTGCATCTCCTAAACCGCAAAAGAAAAAAACGGGCTCTAAGAGTGTGTCGCTTAGCCTACAAAAAATAGATTTCGACAATGTCACATTATCCAAAACGGACTTTTGGAATGGGCAAAATATCAATTTGCATATTGGAGCCCTGACTATAGATGCACGCAAAGTAGACTTTGTAAAATCGATATTTGATATTCGATACATCAATATTGACCGATTGGCTTTCAAACTGTATGATTACCATGCACTGAAACCCAAAAAAGATCGTCCCTACTATGATCCTTCTACTGGAGAGATGTATTACAATGAAGGAGGTATTACCATACATTCTGACAGCATCAAAATAAGCAATAGCGAGGTTTCATTATGGAAAGAGCTGAAGAATAGAGGAGTGAAAGTAGAGTTGGATACTCGACACTTGACATTCTCCAAACTTAACGTTACGGCTAAAGCTTTTAATTTTAACAAGGATACTATATCTGCAAGGATCAATCTACAAGGTCGCGAACGCTCGGGCTTAGACATAAAGCACTTGAAAGCGGATTTTCGTTTGACACCGCAGATAATGGAGTTCAAACATTTTGACTTGAAAACACCCAAAAGCCAGTTTCGGGATTATCTGGCATTTCATTTCAAGGATTTCAACAAAGATTTTGGTGATTTTGAAAATAAGGTAGGACTGGAAGGACATTTTGTACACTCAACTGTACATACGGATGATATTGCTTACATTGAACCAAGCCTTAAAAGCTGGAACAAAAACATTCAACTAACAACCGACCTAAAAGGTATCGTTTATGATTTTGCATTGAAAAATTCGCTCATCAAGATGGATGAGCATTCCTACATTAGTGGAGACCTTGCTATGAAAGGTTTTCCGGAATTCGACACGGCACATATGAATCTGCAACATCTTGTCATCCAAACGACCAGAGCGGAAGCAGCACCGGTCGCTCCTATCTTCAAGGATATTAAAAGTCCCAATTTTGACGCGATGGGTGTTATGCTCTTTCGCGGAAACTTTGTTGGTACGGTCCACGATTTCTTTACCGAAGGCAATTTCAGTACAGCCATTGGTAGCCTTTATACCAAAGCACATCTTACTTTTCCGGAAAAAGGCGAGCCAAGATATGTTGGCTCCATTACAACCAAACAATTCAATATTGGAAAATTCATCAATTCAGATGCTATTGGTGAAGTTGATTTTGATGGCACATTTGACGGATCAAGCTATAAGCTAAGTAATGCAAAATCGACACTTAAAGGTCATTTTAAATCCATAGAAGTCAATAAGTATCCATATTCCAATGTAGACATTAACGGCACAATTCAAAAGAAGTATTTTACGGGAACGCTCAATATCAGCGATTCCAATGCTAGCGTTTTGAGTAATATTCAGGTGGATTTTAATGGCAAAGCCCCAAAATTCAACATCATTGGAGATATACAGAATGTCGCTTTGCAAAAGCTCAATTTTACAAAAGACAATTTTGTATTAACAGGGCTTTTTGACTTGGATTTTGAAGGAAACAATATTGATGATTATATT
>QFOI01000280.1 GCA_003241175.1 Pseudopedobacter saltans | reverse complement strand
TTTAAGTTCAATAATTCATAGACTGCCAAACGAGCCGTACGCACAGAACTTTCCATGGTGAAAACAATGTCGTTATTGGTTTCTACAAACTGCCCCACCAAACCTAAGTTTTTACAACCTTCGGGCACCACTCTTGGTCTATCACCTTTGGCTCTTGGCATAAACATCGAGGTGATGTAAGGTAAAAATGTGGTACGCACAATCGTATTTTCAACCACATTATCAATCTGATCTTCGATACCTAAATGATAGCATAGTTCGCTCAGAATTTCATTTCCCGTACATGCTGGCATAGCTTTTTTGATATAATTTCCTTCTTTATCCATATACAAGGCATACACCCAAATTACCAATACATCGTCAGGCTGCGTAGGGAAATGTGGTTGGCGATTGCAAGTAAAACTCATTAACCAATTAGAATCGGTAATGGTAATAATACCGCCCGTAACAGTTTTTCCAGAATAAGGATCGTTGACGGAATATTCTTTCAATTTTTCGGTAAAAGCCGAAGGTTTACAAGTCAAGGTTGCTGATTCCCAAGCTGATTTTTCAATGTTGCCACAGAATTTTTCTGGGCGGCCAAATACTTCCGATTTTGCGGCTAGATTTTTCCATAATTTCCAGCCCGCGCTTAGTCCACTTGTCGTATTGTTGATACTTAATACTGGCGAAGTGGTATTGTCGCCATAAGCGGTATCTTCCGTCATAGAACCCGTAGTAACAATCACGTAGTCGTTTTCGGTAATTGGAATGGTGGTTTCTTTTCCATCTACATTAACAACCAAACTTTTAACTACTTTACCATTGATGTCGCAATGGATTTCCAAATCACTCACCAAAGTGTTGAACTGTAATTTCACGCCTTTTTTCTGTAAGAATTCACGCAAAGGCTTGATGTACGTATCGTATTGATTGTATTTTGGAAACACCAAACAAGAGAAGTCTCTCATACCATCAATAGCGTGTAAAAATCGGTGCATATAAAGCTTACATTCCAACAAACTATGCCAGTTTTCAAAGGCAAACATTGTGCGCCAGAAAAACCAGAAATTAGAGTCTAAAAAGGTTTGGCTAAAATATTGTTCGATGGTGATGTCATCCAATTCTTCTTTCTTTTTCAACAATAATTTGATGATGGCTAATTGGTCTTTTTTGTTCAAACCAAATTTGCTAAAGTCTTTTACGATTCCTTTGTTGTGAATTAATCGTGCGATAGAATAATTAGGGTCATTGTCGTTTACTAAACGGTATTCGTCTAAAACACTGTACGGTTCGGGCAGTTCAGTTGCGGGAATATCCTGGAACATATCCCAAAGATTTTCGTAGGTAAAATCCATCTCTCGGCCACCGCGAATGATGTAACCATCTTTGGCATTTCCAGCGCCGTCCATGGAACCGCCTTCTACATGTAATTGTTCGATAAACGTTATGTTTTCGGCTGGTACACGACCATCACGAATGAAATAGTACGCTGCAGATAGTCCGGCAATTCCACCGCCAACAATATACACTTTACTGTTGTCGAATGATTTTAGCGGAATGACTTTATTACGCTGATAATTTCCAATTTGATCAGCAAAAGGTAACGTTTTCTTGTGTGTATTTTTAGCAATTTCTGTGCTTGCATCTGGCTCGTGGTTAAATTTTCCATTTTGCGCAGATGTGTTTAGTACTTTGTCGAATTTAGAAGTGTCTAGTTTCATGATTATTGTCATTTTATTCTTTCACAAAGCTATTGATGTCACTGATGAATTTTTTACCTCAAATTCGGTATGTTTTGTCTTAAATTCCATGACAAAAATCATTTTTTTTTCCGGTACTGTGTTGGGGAGTGACCAGAATTGGCTTTGAAAAATCGACTAAAAGAAGCCACTGACTGAAAATTCAGTTCAAATGCAATATCAGTAATAGACATCGTCGTATTGCCCAACAAAACGATGGATTCTTTCAAAAGCATCTCGTCAATAAATTGATGAGGTGTCTTGCCCGTCGATTTTTTGACTACTTCTATCAGGTGTTTGTTTGACACGCATAGTGTCGTTGTGTAGTAATCCACGTTTTTGTACTCTTTGAAATGTTGGACAACTAGATCGGCGAACCTTATACTCAAGTCGCTGTGGTTTTGGGAAGTGGGGATACCTTTTCTGGCAATCGTCTCGGCAAGTTCAAACAGAAGATTCAGTATTGTGGAGCGGATTATATCGTTTGTATAGATACCTTCGACAGTACTTTTCTTTTGAAGGTATTTTAGGAGAGAGAGCGACGTTTCGTAATCTACTTCATCTAAGTGCATTATGGTATAGGAGACGTTTAGGAACAGGTTAAGTTTTTCAATGATAAAGGGATTCGAAATATTTTTGAGCAGAAAATTTCTGTCAAAAAAAAGTAGTTTCAAACGAAAGTTTGGACTACTCTTGACGAAACGCACAACGGTCGTTGGCGCGGATATAAGGACGCCTGTTTTTTTTATAGTATAGTCGTTTTTGTTTATATTCAGTCGTATGGATCCGGCAGTGCAAATACAAACGGCAAAATAATCCATCCTAAAAGGCTTTCTGGGAAACAGTTTCACATAATCTCCAGAGGAAATGTAATAAGACTCCTTGCAGTTTACACCGTAAAAAGAAAGCGTTTCCTGAATGTTTTCGTATGTTTTCATTGACTTAAAATCTAGAAGTTTCCTGCTGCAATGTAGGAAATAAAAAGTATCGGAATTAATGTGGTTATTGATTGGCGCTCTACATCCTGCCGACTTGATTATGCTATAAGAATATGACAACTATATATATCGAGTTTTATTTTGCTGGAAATGAATTATTTCAGTTTGAAAAACGGTTAGTATAGCCATTACGATTTTATAATCTGATTTTTTGTGTACTTCACTTTTCTATAGTGGTATTGTTCCATATAGTTGTAACCAATAGTTTTGCCGCCGTTATCTATTCTGTTCGACATCCTGTGTTGGGTAGTTATACACTGTTGAAATGGTTTGTTTGGTAGAATGAGCCTTTACAATATCATTTCCTTGGTCACTTCTAAATTTTTAATATATGGTAAAAGCTCTACGCTTAACAAAGAAACTAGTTTTTTCCCTTTCATTATTGTTTTTATATCAAAGATCTACGGCGCAGTATGCGATTACAACTGATAAGGAGCAATTTTATCTGTACGATAGTTCAGAGGTAATAGTCGCGCCACATCTTGTGTTGTCTACGGACGATGTTACAACGCCCTCTATTTCAAATGCTCGTGTAAAAATTACCTCTGGTTATGTCAAAGGGGACACGTTGTTGTTCAACCAGGGTACCTACCTTCCACATTGACGGTTTCGATGGACAATGGCAAAATGGTCGTCAAAGGGGCTGCCAAACCCTCGGAGTGGGTTACTTTTTTCCGAGGTGTTACATTCAGAAACAGTAAATCAGCCACAGATACGCGAAGAAGCATCACATTTATGCTGGGAGACGTTACCGCTAGTAAAGATGGACACTTCTATGGTTTTGTAACTTCTCCTGCCGGATCGGAAGACGGGTTCGTTAGTTGGTATGATGCGGACAAAGCCGCTTCTTACATGAAATTTAATGGTATGCAAGGTTATTTGGCTACCATCTTAAGTTCTGAAGAAAATGAGATTCTGACTAATGAGTTAAAAGGCAACGGTTGGTTAGGTGGCTCTGATGATTATAAGCAAATCAATGCTGCAATAGGAAGTACTAAATACAACAACCAAAGTGAATCGGAGGGAGAATGGTTTTGGGTAAGAGGGCCGGAACAAGGAACACCCTTCTTCAAGGCTACCTATAACGGTGATCCAAATGGTCAAATAGCCAGCAAATATTCTAACTGGAATCAGAGTGAACCTAACAACAATTGGGCACAGAAAACGAAGATGGATACCACAAACCCTGAGAATTTCCTGGAAATTTATGGAGCAGGTGGCGCCTATGGCTCTAAAGGTACATGGAACGATTGGAATGCGTTGAAGCATTACTCTGGACAAGATTTTATAAAAGGGTTTGTTGTTGAATTTGGAGGTATGAATGGAGATCCGACTACCAACATATTTCCCGAAGGTACTGTAAATATTGCCAAAAGCTTTATTACTCCAGTCAAGTTGAAATCTTTTTCCGGGTTAGCCAAAAACAAGTCCGTAGTGCTGTTGTGGAGTACGGTGTCGGAGTACAATTCCAAAAGTTTTGAGATTTTGAGGAGTGTTAACGGCGGTGGTTCGTGGGAAAAACTCTCAAGCGTTCCAGCCATAGGCAATAGTAGCGCTTTTCACGAATATACTTTTACTGATGAGAACCTTGGAAAATATAACCTGTACAAACTGAATCAAATAGATCGTGACGGAGTCAATGAGTACAGCAATACCATTTCCGTTAACGTATCCGAGGCGATGTCAGAAAGTATCTCTTTGTTTCCGAATCCAGCCAAAGAAAGTATAACTATAAAAAATGTGGAGGTCGGAAGCACAGTTGGAATATACAATATGGCGGGTGTTCTTTTGAGGTCTTTAACCGCCACCAACAAAACTTTTACTGTACAGTTGGGGCATTTCCAAGTGGAATGTATGTTGTAAGATTGGCCTCGACTAGTGTGAACGGAAAAAATAGTAAATAATAAAAAACACCATTAAAAATCAAAATTGAAAGTTAAATCATTTTAGGTAATAGTATAATAAAATATAATTTCCAAAAATGTGAAACATATTACTTTTGCTATTTTCCTGGCTGCCGTGCCAGATAAAAGCAGGATCAATCGATTCTGCTTTTTGATTTGTTTTCATTGGTTGTATCAATATCTATCACGCTGCTTTTTTCGGTGCAATCTAGTGTCTTTTGGTTGCTAACTTTGAAAACATGCGCGGAATCAGAATTTTTCAGGACTTGATGGAAAACCCGATCATAGACCGACCAAAAGAACACAGGGCTGGCCGGAACCTCGCCCTGGTTCTCGATGGTCACCGTGTAGGCGAAGGCGAAACGGTTCTGCTCCGGGGCGGACTGTTC
>QFOI01000279.1 GCA_003241175.1 Pseudopedobacter saltans | reverse complement strand
CTTTGTCATTTCCATGAAAGCTACCTTTCAATATGGTGACCGGCTCAAGCGAGGCAATATAAAAAGCAGGATAAGCCCCGGCTATTATCACTACGATACTAAAAAAAGCCAACAATTTCCACAAAAAGGAAAAATCCATAAGCGAACTATAAAGTTGGATATCTTCATTCAGCAATTTGTTCACAAAAGGAAGCAACAACTCTATTACAACAAAAGAGGCAAAAAAAGCGACAGATACAAAAGCAATAGTTTCAACGAAAACTTGGCTCAACAACATTTTAGAGGTCCATCCATTAAGTCGCTTTACTCCAATTTCAATGTTTCTTGTATCAGAAAAACTAATTTGCTTGTTCATGTAATCCAAGCAGCATAAAACCAATACAGTCACACCGATAGTAATCAATACGATGAAAAGTGTTTTTTTATCCTCCATATACAGTTTTCTAACTTCAAAAAACTGCATTTTAATCTTGTTAGGATCTTTCAACCAAGCATCGTACGTAGCCCCGAGTCCTACGAAATCTTTTTGAGACTGGAAAACCTGAGGTATCTGATACCAAACTTTGGATATATCAAGTGCTAGTTGTTGACGTTGTTCAATATCGTGTATATAGTTAGGAGCAAGTTTACAGTAATATTTGTAGCCAAAGTTGCCCCATCCTTTTTCCTGAGCCCATTTGGGTATGGTTAGACGCCCTATTATATCCGTCGGAAAAGTAGTAGGGCCATTATCTGCCAATACGCCAACTATCTTAACAACAACATTTGCCAAATACAGACTATCACCAACACAATTTTCTCTACCAAAATATTTGTTAGCTATGTGTTTCGAAACCACAACGTTTCGAACAGAATCTAAAACTGTATTGGCATTGCCATAAGCCAACTTCAATGGAAAAAGTTGAAAGAAATTAGAATCAACTCCCATGATCTTATCTTCAAAATCAGAGGTATGAGCGCTTTGTATGAAAGTACCACTTTGTTCCTTAATTCTACAAAAAGAAAGAACTTCTTTCATTGACCGAAGACACTTAGCGAGTAAAGGAGTTTGCAATTTCATTACGCCGTCATAACTAATAGCTTTGAATTGTTTGTTGTATCTAAGTTCATATAATCCATCAAATTCAGGATTCCAATTATTGTATTTTTCCAATGCATTCGCAAACAACAACACAACTAGGAAAGCCGTAATTCCTACAACTAGTCCCACAAAAGACGATATGGAAAATCGTTGAAACCTTTGTAACTGCCTAAAGAATATTTTTAAGTTAAATAGAACCATTAGAATTAATCGATTATATAAGTGAACCAGATAGCCCGTTTTTCCTTTCCATCAATATCTCACCGTCCTGCATATACACCACTCTCTTGGCATAACGTGCATCATAGTCGGAGTGGGTTACCATGACCACTGTTGTGCCATTGTCATTGAGTTGACTCAATATCTCCATTACTTGATTTCCATTTTTGCTATCTAGGTTGCCTGTAGGTTCATCAGCCAAAATGATTTTAGGAGAAGGGGCAATAGCTCTTGCTATTGCTGTTCTTTGTTGTTGCCCTCCCGATAATTGACTAGGAAAAAAATCTGCATAGTTATACAACCCAAACTGAGACAACAAATCACTCACGACTTCTCTCCTCTCCTTTTTATTCCGATTGGTATAACTCAACGGCAATTCAACATTTTCATAAACAGTTAGATGCTCTATTAAATTGAAGTTTTGAAAAACAAAACCAATATGTTTTTGCCTGAAAAATGCTAACTCCCTTTCGTCCAGATCGTATAGATTCTTATTTTCATATTGGAAATTACCGCTTGTTGGCTTGTCCAATATACCCAAAATATTCAATAAAGTCGTTTTGCCACAACCGGATGGTCCCATAACAGCTAGAAAATCTTGCCGCATTATCTGTAACGAAATATTCTTTAAAACCTTCACGGAAAAGTTTCTTTGCTTATACTCCTTATGAATGGAATCGAGTCTAATCATATTACAAAATAATAACAATTACAATACCTATATACAAACAAGTTGTAACTAATTATAAATCAGACAATATCAATATACTAAGTCCGAATGAATGTTCGGTAATGAACAGCGGCCTATTATTAAAAACAACATTGCATTACACGCATTCAAATTTATTAGTAATTTCCGAGCGAAATGAAGACGAACGCACATATATTAATTGTTGATGACGATACGGACATACTGATATCTGCCCGCATATTGTTAAAACAGTACTTCACTAAAATATCCATTTGCAACGATCCAAAAGAACTTGATCAAAGACTCACTACTGAAGATATCCATGCGGTATTACTAGACATGAATTACCAAAAAGGAAGAAATGATGGGCGTGAAGGAGTCTACTGGCTTAAACGAATCAAAGAAATAAATCCATATTGTGCAGTCGTCATGATGACAGCGTATGGTGATGTCCTAAAAGCAGTCGAATCATTAAAATCAGGGGCGGCGGATTATATATTGAAACCTTGGGACGCAGAAGCATTACCTAAATTAATAAAATCGGCTTTAATAATCAATACCGCGACAACACCTTCCATAGAAGAAAAAACGACGACCACAAATGCAAGTTTAAATACGCAAATTGTCACCGGAAAATCAATGGATCAAGTCCTAAAAACGATTGAGAAAGCTGCTCCCACGGATGCCAATATTTTATTACTGGGCGAAAATGGCACAGGTAAGCAAATTTTTGCCGAGCGAATACATCAACTGTCCAAAAGAGTCAATGCGACATTTGTACACGTGGACTTAGGTAGCTTGAGCAATTCATTGTTTGAAAGCGCATTGTTTGGGTATTCAAAAGGTGCCTTTACGGACGCGAAAGAAAACAAAACCGGTTATTTCGAGGAAGCTAATCAAGGAACTATTTTTTTGGATGAAATCGGAAATCTTCCATTAGAGTTACAATCCAAACTGCTACAAGTATTGCAAAATCGCGTAATCTACAAACTAGGAGAATCAAAACCGATCCCTATAAACGTAAGGATCGTTTGCGCTACGAATATGGACTTGAACAAAATGGTGGCAAGCGGATCATTCCGACAAGATCTCTTATACAGAATCAACACCATTAGCATAGAGTTGCCACCATTGCGCAAAAGGCAGGATGAAATTGCTTTACTCGCTCATCATTTTCTCCAAAAGTACAATCACCAATATAGTGTCGAAAAGTCCTTACCTGAAAAGACTATACAATATTTGAAAACGTATGCTTGGCCTGGCAATATCCGGGAACTCATGCACGTCATTGAAAGAGCCGTTATCCTTTCCGAGAATAGCGATATAACTCCTTTAGATCTTAATATCGTACCAAGTGACGTAGTCATTTCTGAAATCCAAAACAACCTAGAAATAGAATCGATGGAAAAAAACTTAATCATAAAGGCCTTACAAAAAAATGAAGGCAATATTACCAAAGCCGCTTCTGAATTAGGTTTAAGCAGAAATGCTTTATATCGTAGAATGGAAAAATATAGTCTATAATACAAAATGAAAAATTTTTATACCAAAATTACAGTTTCGATATTTTCAATAAGTATATTGTTTTCTCTTGCCATATACCTTTTTTTCCAAAAATATTATTTAACAGCCATTTTCCTTATCTCTATAGGGATCATCATTATTTGGAATTTAATACGATACAATAAAAGAATACGGAAAGACATTCTTTATTTTCTACAATCAAGAAAAAACGATGACGGCATAGAAATAGCGACCAACAATTACGGAATGCCCTTTCAGTTATTTTTTCAAACCTACAATAGCATTATCAATAACCAAAAAAGTCTATCGGAGGAAAACTATCAACTCCATCAATTACTAACTACAATCTTAAACAAAACGACCACAGGATTTATAGTCATACCAAAGACTATTGAGGACAATACGGACGTATTATACATCAACGAATCGGCACAAAACTTATTAAGCATACCTCAAACTACTAATTGGTCGAGAATCACAGCCAAAATACCTCAGCTAAAAGAAACACTATACCATTTATCCGATGGAGGAAAATCTTTTTTTTCAAATACAGAGGGAAATGAAATAAGTATCGAATCTCAACTTATCATTTCCAATAATCAGCCCCTTACTTTATTGACCTTGCAGAATATAAAAACGGAAATGGACACTAAAGAAACGGATTCTTGGAATAAACTGATACAAGTAATGACGCATGAGATTCTTAATTCATTGACGCCCATCCAGACAATGTCCTTTATATTGGAAAACTTATCCAAGCAAGACAATCTGAATGAAGAAGAAAAAGAAGATATGAGAATTGCAAGCGCTACGATAGTCTCTCGCAGTAAAGGTTTGATGCAGTTCGTCCAAGACTACAGAAAAGTCGCCGCTCTTCCTATTCCTCAAAAAAGTAAAATACAATTGAAATTTTTCATAGAAAATATAGTTCAACTTTTTAATGAGCAAATCCAACTTACCAATATAAAACTCGATGTACTATCCGATGACATCGGTGTTGTCATCTGGGCTGACCCTACTCAAATCGAGCAAGTATTAATCAATCTTATCACTAACGCAATGCATGCAGTCAGCGCACAAGACAAACCACATATCAGCATCCAAACAATACAACAGATGACCTCAACCCAGATAATCGTAAAAGACAACGGGAAAGGTATATCTGCCGAAGAAATGCCACAAATATTCGTACCTTTTTTCACTACTCGCCAAGACGGGAGTGGGATTGGACTTAGCGTGGTTCGAAATATTATGCGAATGCATAATGGCACTGTCACCGTTCAATCATCAGGAGTAAACCAAGGCTCAACATTTGTATTGAATTTCCCCTACAAATATTGAGCCTCGATAGTTTTAGGAAAATTATAAACGATTCTGTTCTTCCTTGCTTGAACTTTCTATTTTCTTCATGGTAATTTTCTTTCCAATACTGAAATTGTAACGAAGCGTTAGATTGAACGTCCTAGTTTGTTGTTTTTGTATAGAGTGTGAAATATAGTTATCATAGTCT
>QFOI01000278.1 GCA_003241175.1 Pseudopedobacter saltans | reverse complement strand
CTTTTGTCTTATAAAAGTGGCAAACTAGATGGAGAGATCAAACAATATTACTCAAATGGACAAGTAGCAATGTCCAGATATTTCAAAAATGGTTTGCCTGAGGGAGAAGGTAAAGAATACTATGAAAACGGGAAACTATCAGTGCTGATGTTTTTCAAAAATGGAAAAGCAGAAGGAGACCTAAAACACTACAAAGAAAATGGTGAGTTAGAAGAAATTGTAAAATACAAAGACGGAGAGATTGTAGATTAGTTTCCTAGTCCAAAAATATGCTAAAAGATATTGATACCAAAGGCTCCGAATGGAGCCTTTGGTATCAATGAGCAATTTGCTAAAGTGTCAACTCCAATCTTGCAAACATATATCGACCATTAAAACCAAATTGGCTGGTTGCTCTTGGATAGACGAACTGTCCACTATTACTATTGGCGGCTATATTGATCGTTTCCGGATAAACGTTGAATACATTATTGGAACCGACTGTAACACGTAATGGCTTAGCAACTTGATAACCAATAGATAAGTCAGTCACCCATCTTGGATCATAGTATTGCTGATTCGCAATAGTTGTTACCGGCTCTGTCACACCTCCAAAATAATTGTTTCTGGCAAAAAATGTCCATTTTAAAATTGTATAAGTCAAGCCAAGATTCAGCTTTTGCTTAGGAACAGCATTTGTCAAATAGATCAAACTTGCAGGACTGAAGTAGGTACTTTCTTTTCCCTTCAACAAATCGGAGGCTTTAACAGGTCCGACTTTTTGCGTTTGGGAAATGGTACCTGAAAGGTCCGCCCTTAGAACCCCTTTTCCAATATGTTCTGTGTAGGACAATACAGCGTCGATACCTTTTGTTTCCGTATTGATGGCATTGGCAAAGAATTGAGCACGTTGCGCTCCCGCCTGCGCTAGGATAGCATATAACTCTTGGTCTGCCGCAGATGCAGTTGCTGCATTACTTCCTTGGAATTGATCCGTATAGACAACACGATCATTAACTCTTGTAAAATAACCATCCACTGTTGCTGTGAATTTGCCAAATCTTGCTGTCACACCGGCACTTACACTTTTGGATTTTTCCGGTCTTAAAGTTGGGATGCCCAATAGCTTAGCTGCACGACTTCCGTTGGTGAATGTTCCCACTTCATAAGGAACGCCATTGGTAAATAATGTTGAGGTGTTCGCATAATATAACTGTTGCAAAGAGGGAGCCCTGAAACCAGTGCTACCCGAACCGCGAATAGCGATATTGTCTGTTAGTTTGTATAAAAATGAAAGCTTTCCATTTAAAGTAGAACCAAAATCACTATAATTCTCATAGCGAACAGCGCCATCCACTAAAAATGATTTTGTAAAATTCACAGACGCATCCGCATAACCAGCGACCGAATTTCTTGTAGCATTGACGGCATTGGCTGGTCTAAAACCTGTAAATACTTGCGAGCCTCCAGGAACCGGGGTTACTCCGTCTGGTCCAAATTTCGTATTGTAAGAACCTGATGGATCCAATACCAATATTGGTTTTCCATTGGCGTCAATACCAACGCTATCCGCCAGACCATAGTTAGTGTAGGAATTCGCATCACCTGCAATCAACTGATAATGTTCAAATCTATACTCGGCTCCAAATGCTAAATTTACACCACTCAACCAGTCGAAATCTTTGTTAACATCCAGGTTAACCGTATTCTGGGAAAACTTAGGCCCTCCATTGTTAAATGATGTAGGAGAAGAAGTCCCCATAGAGGTATTGAGGGAATTTTCGACATGAAATTCAAATGTATTTTGCCCAAATGTATTACTGAAATCAATGTTCCAGCCGGTATTCGTTTTTCCTTTTATACCGACGGCAATGGATTTATCGTAAATGCTTGTTCCAATATAAGGCATATAACCTAAAGGATAGATAGTAGGAATATTTCTATAGTCGTTGGGATAACGGTAAAATCCTGGCGCTAAACCATTTCTATAACCAAAAGTACCAAAAGAATATACCGTGGCATTATCCGAAACCGGTAGCGCACCATTGAATGCAAACTGGCCACTTCTGATTTTGGATTGACCTACAATCAAGCTATAATCACGTCGGCTTGTTCCTGTCGCACTTAAAAAAGAATCTGTCTGGTCATGTGCTACCAAAGCTCCAGCAGCATTTTTGTCTGGTCCGTAAGCATTGTAGATGGATCCAGTATAGACACCGCCTCTATTGGTTGGTTTTCTATAATCAAAAGAACCTGAAAAATTAATGTAACCCCCTTTTGAAGTTAAAGGAATACCATAATTCAGAGCTATTTGGTTTGACTGTCCATCATGAAATGTCTGTCCTAACGCTTTGGCATGTGTCATATATTCTCCAGCAGTAACAGAGGCGTTGAACTGATTGACTGTTTTTTTCAATATGATATTGATTACACCTGCAATCGCATCGCTTCCGTATTGAGCAGCGGCCCCATCACGCAAAACTTCTATTTTTTCTATTGCAGAAACTGGAATGGCATTTAGGTCAGTTCCTACAGATCCTTTACCAAAAGTTCCGTTGACATTGACCAACGCCGAATTGTATCTTCTTTTTCCGTTGACCAGTACCAGTACCTGATCTGGCCCCAAACCTCTTAGAGAAATCGGATCAACTTCATCTGTACCGTCGCCTAAGGATTGTGACGTAGAGGTAAAAGATGGCGCTACATAATTCAATATCTGACCGACCGTTGTCTGAGCACTGATGGAAGCAATTTTCTTAACGTCAAATGCATCTACTGGAACAGGAGATGTCAACACCGTACGTGGCGCGGCACGACTACCAATAACAACCACATCATTGAGTTGGCTTGCAGATGCTACCAATATAAAATCCAATTGTTTGCTTTCTTGTCCTGTAATCGTGATTGATTTAGTTTGCGTTTGAAAACCAACCAAACTAACAACAACATCCACTTTTCCAGATATGTTGTGTATCGCATACTGTCCGCTATCTCCAGAACTTGTATTGATTTTTCCTACTTGTATATTGGCTCCTGCTAGTATAGCTCCATTTGCATCTTTGACTATCCCTGTAATGGTACCTGATTCCGTCTGTGCAAAAACGAATATTGGACTTAAAAAAACGAGCAGTAATAAAATCCACTTTTTTTGTGTTTTCATAAAAATGAGATTGATTGTAACAAATATTCTAAAATGCAAATATGTTAACATTTTCTTAATCTACAAAATTAGTAGGCTAATAATTTATGAAAATCATTCAACTATAAAAACTTGTACTTTACAAAGTGGATTCAAAAAAGGATTTGGCATCATCCCAAAAAGCATCGAGCGCCAATATTCTTGGTTTGAAAAAAGATATCAAGGCTGGCCATTCTTCTTGACGGAAAACATTGGTAGGTCTCAGTTCCGTATATATTCTCGAAGAGTTCTTTCCAAAACCATCAACAAAATCTTGTTCCCAAGTCCATTCTTCTTCCAGATGCTGAGTCAAGATAGCTTTCATCGAAACTAACTGATCATACACCAATTGTCGTTCTTCCTCGTCCTTATGTATAAGTTCAATTCCAATATAGGCGTATTTATCCGTAGCATCCGTCTTGAATCTGATACCGCGAACACCTGTTTTGTAGTTTAGCCAGTTCTTGCTTTTTCCTTCTTCGTCAAAAACGGGAACACCTTTCATATATTGCCCAAACGCCGTCCAAAACGCTTGCTTCAGTTTTACTTTTTCATCACGAGAGTACATAGGACGACAAAAATAATCAGTAAAACGTAAAAACACTCAATTGGTCAAATGAACTATCTTCGCCGCTATGACACAAGAAAATATTAAAGATATAAGGGACCGTTTGCTTGTCCTGAGGAGGTTTCTTTGACGTCGAGAACAAGACGCAGAAATTAGAAAGTGACCGTCAATTGTCTTTGTCCACTGGTTTTTGGGATGACAATAAGCGCGCCACAGCCATCATGAAAGAAATCCAGTTAAACGAATATTGGATCAACCTTTACAAAAAAGTAGAATCCTCTATAGAAGATCTATCGGTTTTGTTTGATTTTTGGAAAAGTGGTGATGCATCCGAACAAGAAACGGAAGAAGCCTACAACAGTGCTCTCGAATTATTGGAAGAAGCAGAATTCAAAAGCACGCTCAACCAACCAGAAGACGAACTTCCTGCGGTATTGCAGATTACGCCTGGAGCCGGGGGAACGGAAAGCCAAGACTGGGCTGAAATGCTGATGCGCATGTATATCATGTACGGCGAAAAGCAAGGTTGGAAAATTACCGAACTGGATTACCAAGCTGGTGATGTGGCTGGGATTAAGACCGCAACGCTGCAATTTGAAGGAAGTTTCGCGTATGGCTTATTGAAAGCGGAAAGTGGCGTTCACCGTTTGGTCCGCCCCTCTCCTTTCAATGCACAAGGCAAAAGGCAGACCTCTTTTGCATCCGTATTTGTCTATCCTTTGGTGGACGATATTATTGAAATTGATATTAACCCCGCTGATGTCACTATGGAATTTTACCGTAGCAGTGGCGCAGGCGGACAGAATGTCAACAAAGTAGAAACGGCAGTTCGCCTACGTCACCAACCAAGCGGTATTGTCGTTGAATGTCAACAGGCACGCACGCAGCTTGAAAATCGTACTATTGCCATGCAGATGCTCAAAAGCCGTCTTTACGAAGAGGAACTTAGAAAAAAAGAAGCAGAAAAGCAAGCTGTAAATGCCAATAAAAAAGATATTGAATGGGGTAGCCAGATTCGCAGTTATGTATTGGACGATCGTCGAGTATTGGACCACAGGACTGGATACAAAGTCTTCAATCCCGATGCAGTCTTGGATGGCGACCTCGATGGATTCATAAAAGCATATCTGATGATGGCAAAGGAAGATTAGGATTTTTTGCAAATAAATTTTGAACAAAAATAAATTCCTATTACTTTTGCAGCCCTCATGGCGGGATAGCTCAGATGGTTAGAGCGTCGGATTCATAACCCGGAGGTCTCGGGTTCAACTCCCGATCCCGCTACAATAAAAGGTCATTCTTAT
>QFOI01000277.1 GCA_003241175.1 Pseudopedobacter saltans | reverse complement strand
AAAAAATAGAAGCGATCTCTGAAATTACATCTATCTCTGGTTTCAACTTGTTGAACAATAGTGCTGGTCCCGCTTATGGTATGGGATTCGTAAAACTCAAACCAATGGCTCAAAGAGGCGCGGTGAAAGATATTGAATCCATTATGGGTACTGTAAATGCGACTTTAGCCGAAGTAAAAGATGGTCAAGTTATTTCTTTTAGAATGCCTCCTGTAGATGGTTATGGTGTGACGAATGACGTGGAAGTCGTATTGCAAGATCGCATGGGTCGTGATCCAAAAGTGTTGAAAGCAAAAGCAGACGAACTAATAGGTGAATTAATGAAAGTCAAAGGTGTACAATTTGCCTACACTATGTTCCGAACGGATTTTCCACAATTAGAACTAGAAGTAGATGAAGATAAGGCTAAGCAACTAGGTGTGAGTGTATCTAGTGCGTTGAATACGTTGCAAACCTATTTGTCCGGCGATCAGTCACTCAATTTTTCCAGATTTGGTAAATTTTATAGGGTGAATATCAAGGCGGATGCAACTTTCAGAAAAGATATTTCTGATATGAATGATATCGCCGTAAAAAATGATAAAGGAGAAATGGTTCCGATAAATGCTATCGTAAAATTCAATCATGTTTACGGCCCAGAGTCTGTCAATCGCTATAATTTGTATAACTCATTAAGCCTATTTGTCGTGCCGATTGCAGGTGTGAGTTCGGGTGATTTGATGACTAGAATTGAACCAATTTTGGAAAAATTACCGTCAGACTATACCTACGAATGGACAGGTTTAGGTTTGGAAGAAAAATCTTCTGGTAATCAGACGATGATGATTTTGGCACTTTGTTTATTGTTTGTGTATTTGTTATTGTCAGCGCAATACGAAAGTTACATTTTGCCTTTGGCGGTATTGCTTTCCATCCCTACGGGCGTTATCGGTGCTTATTCTGCTGTGAAAGCAGTTGGTTTGGATAATAATATTTACGTGCAGGTTGGTTTGATTATGTTGATTGGACTATTGGCAAAAAATGCTATTCTGATAGTGGAGTTTGCCGTGCAAAAACGCAAACAAGGAGAATCAATTTTAGATTCAGCAATTGGTGGTGCGAAAGCCAGATTGCGTCCGATTATTATGACTTCACTTGCATTTATAGTTGGTATGATTCCATTGACGGTTGCACACGGCGGATTGGCAACCGGTAATCGTTCTATCAGTGTCAGTGCTGCAATGGGAATGCTAAGTGGTGTATTGTTAGGTGTGTTTGTAATCCCCATACTATACATGCTTTTCCAGACATTGCAAGAGAAAGTTTCTGGCAAAAAGGTTCATTTACAAACAGAAAATAAATAATTCAATGCGACATATATTTCAAAATAAATTATCGCTTTTACTGTTGCTATTTATAGGCATTAGCTCTTGTAAACTTCAACATGAAATAGCCAATACGGATACACATTTACCCGAACAATATAGTCAAATGCAAGGTTTGGCTTCTGATAGTGTTCGTTTGCCTTGGCGTTCTTTTTTCAAAGATCCAAAATTGCAATCCTTGATAGATTCTGCTTTGGTAAATAACCAAGATGTGTTAGTTGCTATTAAAAATCAAGAGCAATTAGATTTGGCATATCGACAAGCCAAATTGGGTTTACTTCCTACTTTAAATGCGACTGTCGGAGCTAATAGACAATGGCCGTCAAAGAATAGTTTGAATGGTTCGTTATCTCAAACTTTTATAGGAAAGTCTTATATGGACGACTATAGTGTGAGTCTTGGATTGAGTTGGGAAGCGGACATTTGGGGTAAATACAAACTACAAAAAGTAGCGGCTCGTGCTGATTATTTTGCACAAAGTGAAAATCTAAATGCACTAAAAACGAAGATGGTTGTGCAGATTGCTCAAGCATACTATAGTTTGCAGTCATTGGATGCACAAATGCAAATCGCACAACAGAATATTCAATTGGCGGATAGCACTGTTCAGATGACAGAGAAGCAATATCGTTCTGGTCAAGTAACTTCTCTCGCTGTGGAACAAGCGACTGCGCAACGTCAAACAGCAGAAGCACTATTGCCAATTATCGTTCAAAATATTAAAGTACAAGAAAATGCTTTAAGTATTTTAGTAGGACATTATCCGGAGAAAATAGTTCGCAATCCAGATTGGTTGAGTTCTTTTCCAGCGACGGATTCTTTGACTATTGGAGTGCCTGCACATTTATTGAGTCGTCGACCAGATGTAAAAGCAGCGGAATATGCAGTGCTTAAAGCAAACGCCCAAACAGGTGTTGCCAAAGTTGCGATGTATCCCAATATTAGTTTGTCGCCGTCTTTAGGTTTGAATACATATCAGTTTAGCAATTGGTTTGAGATTCCAGGTTCTGTTGCAAAGACTTTAGCAATCAATTTAACACAACCCATTTTCCAGAAAAAATCATTACAAACGACGTACAAAACAGCCGTTTTGGAACAAGAAAAACAAGTGGTTTTATACAAACAAGTATTGATGACCGCGGTACGTGAGGTTTCGGACGCGTTGGCTCAACAAGAAGGTAACAATGGACGCTTGTTGACTTTGGAAAAAAAGAAAGAAACTTTGGCGTTGGCAATGAAGCATTCCTTTATGCTTTATCAACGTGGCATGGCAACTTATCTTGAAGTTATCACGGCTCAAAGCAATAAACTGCAAAATGATTTGGATATTATTTCCACGCAGTTAGATGCGCTGAATGCTTCTACCAATCTATATCGATCCCTCGGTGGATATTTTGAATAAAAGTTAGTTACAGTTGGTTTTGGTGAACTAAGTCCCGTTTTTCTAGGCGGGGCTTTTATTTTCTTTTCAATCCTTTAATATGGATATTAGCTGATCTAATTCATCTTTTGTATTATAGTAATGAAAACTGAACCTTATCAAACCAAATCGATCTGTTATGACAATTCCGTTTTGGGATAGGTATGATGATAGATTTTTATCGTTATATATAGAAACAATTGAACTTCGATTTTCCATGTTATAGTTGCCAACTAATCCTAAAGGAAGTTCCTTGATATTTTCCAAAAAATAGTGAGTTAATTCTAGGTTGTGCTGTTCAATTTTTTCAATAGAAATTTCTTTTTTCCTTTTTAGTTCTGTCTCCAATATTGCCAAACCGTGCATGTTAATATGTCCGGGCTCATAAAGGTTAATCGGTGCGTCAGGATGCTCTTGAACTAGACTCGAACTATGATTTCCAGATATTACCGGTGGAAATTGGGAAATAAATTCATCATTCATAAACAAAATACCTGTTCCATATCCAGCATTCATCCATTTATAGTTACTAGCAATAAAAACATCTGGAGCGTTGCAATCGAAATTTAATTCTAATGCACCCAAACTTTGTGTCCCATCAATGATCAACCACGTATTATATTGTTTACACAATCTGGACAATTGCAAAATGTCCAAATTAAAACCTGTTTTGAATTGGACTTGACTTATGGCGACAATATCTATGGAATTTCTTTTTAGTAAAATTTCTATATCTTCTAGTTGTATTTCAAAATCGTTTGTGTCTTTTACATAGGTTATATTGAAGTGATTATTTTCAAATGGTTGATTTAAGGAAGGAAAATCTTTTTCATACAACAGAATTTTTTCATTCCCTTTCAATGACTGAATGATCATGTTGATCCCATATGACATGTTTGGAATAAAAGCGATATAGTTAATGTTACAGTGTATAAACGAAGCAATTTGACTTTTTAAAGACCAATAATACCGCTGTTGCCAATCGTTGCTCGCTTCGGAAGCATTTTGACTAAATTTTTCGTATAACAAAACACTAGTATCAGCAGATTGTTCACTAATTAATCCGCAAGAAGCGGTATTGAAGTAAATGGACATTTTATGTTTTTTTGCAAATGTAGGTGACAATATATAAGTATGAATTGAAAAAAAAAGCCAATGCGTGTGGCATTGACTTTTGTAAAAATTAATTGCACGAATGGACTATTCTTTCCAGTTTCCGGCAATTCCATATTCGAGACCACGTAATTCAGCAAGACCTCTTAAACGTCCAATGGCACTATAACCTGGATTGGTTTTCTTTTTCAAGTCATCCAACATTTGATGTCCATGATCCGGACGCATAGGAATACTTCTTTGTTGCTTCTGCATCACTTCAAAAACATTTTTGACTACCGCATACATGTCCGTATTGCCGTCTAAATGATTAGCTTCCGTGAAATTGCCATAGTCATCTGAACGAACATTTCTAAGATGCAAAAAATAAATTCTATCTGCAAATTGCTGTACCATTTCAGGTAAATCATTGTCTGATCTCACACCGAAAGAGCCTGTGCAAAAACAGAGACCATTACTTTTATTCGGAACTTCCTTTATTAAGGTTTGTATATGTTCTTCGGTACTAACTATACGTGGCAAACCAAAAATAGGGTAGGGTGGATCATCCGGATGAATAGCCATTTGTAATCCCAATTCATCACAAATTGGTGTGACTTCTTTGAGAAAATAAACGAGATGCTCTTGTAGTTTTTTTGCATCAATACCTTTATAACCGTCCAATGCTTGTTGGAATTTTTCTAGTGTAAAACTTTCCTCACTTCCAGGCAGTCCTGCAATGATATTACGTTGTAACTGCATTCTCTGTTCATCAGAATAGGCATCAAAAAGATCCAAACCCCTTTGTACCTCTTCGTCTGTATAGTCCTTTTGCGCATTAGGTCTTTTTAGCATAAATACATCAAAGGCGACGAGTTCCGCCCTATCAAAATGTAACGCTTTACTACCATCTTCAAAAGGATATGAAAGATTTGTCCTTGTCCAATCCAATATAGGCATAAAGTTGTAAGTAATCACTTTGATGCCTGCGTGTGCTAGATTTCGTAAAGATATTTTATAGTTATCAATATAGTCTTTAAAGCCTTCTGACTGAGTTTTGATGGCTTCATGAACCGGAACACTCTCTACAACTTTCCACTCTAAACCAGCATTTTTTATCAGCTCTTTTCTTTTTTCAATTTCATCGATAGTCCATACTTTCCCGTTAGGAATATGATGCAATGCGGTTACGACACC
>QFOI01000276.1 GCA_003241175.1 Pseudopedobacter saltans | reverse complement strand
AAACAAATCGAAAATCAGTGACAAAGTATCTACAATCAATCAGGTTACAAACCAAGCATTCGTTCAATCATATATTTTTTGTAACCAAAACAAATATAAATAAATTTGACCAAAAAATTACAATACAACTATAAAAAAACAAACATTTGTAAATAAATGCATTTTATACATTAATTCCATTCACATTCATAGTGTTCGAACGACACTGTTCAATAATAGCATCCACTTTTTCTTCAGTTAAATGTTCCTTATAGTATTTGCCTAACTGCATCATTGGTGCATAACCACAGGCGCCCAAACATTCTGCCGGTTTCAAAGTAAACATTCCATCTGAAGTTGTTTCCCCAGCTTTAATACCCAATTTATCAGTGATATATTGAATTATTTTTTCACAACCATTCAACATACATGGTCCCGTTTGACAAACTTCCAATACATATTTGCCTACGGGTTTGGTGTTGAACATGGTGTAAAATGTAGCTACCTCATACACTTCGATAGGTTCAAGCTTTAATATTTGGGCAACATAATCCATTACTGGAGCATCCAACCATCCGCCAAAAGCACCTTGAGCCAAATGCAACAAAGGTATCAATGCACTCTTTTGCTTTCCTTCGGGATATCTAGCAATGATTTCATCTACTTTTTTTAATTCTTCTTCTGAAAACTGAATCATCTAAATATAAATTATATGTTCACTTTTTATTTACTAGGCATCTAACTCACCTGCTATTACATTGAGACTACTCATAACTATAATTGCATCACTTAACATTGAATCCTGTATCAACTCTGCATAGGCTTGATAGTATATAAAGCACGGCCTACGAAAATGCAATCTATAGGGAGTACGCCCTCCGTCGCTTATAAGATAAAAACCTAATTCTCCATTTGCACCCTCCACACTATGATAAACTTCTCCTTTCGGTATATTTGTTTCACCCATGATAATTTTGAAATGGTAGATCAAGGCTTCCATTTTCGTGTACACGTCTTCTTTTTTGGGCAAATAATAGTCTGGAATATTAGCATGGAAAACATCTGCATCTGCACCTTTTATTTCTTGTATCTTTTGATATGCCTGTTTGATAATGGATATCGATTGCCACATCTCACCGTTTCGAACTAGGTATCGATCGTAACAATCTCCCGTAGTTCCAACAGGAATAGAAAATTCAAAATCTTGATAGCTACTATAAGGTGTATGTACCCTCACATCATAGTCGACACCAGTAGCACGAAGATTTGGGCCCGTAAATCCATAATTTAAAGCCCTTTCTGCATCAATAGCACCCGCACCAATGGTACGTTCCATAAATATTCTGTTACGCGTAAGAAGATTTTCAAATTCCTCCAAAACACGAGGATACTCCTCCAAAAACATTTCTAGTTTGGACCATGCCGCATTAGTGAAATTTCGTTCAAATCCACCAATACGACCAATATTGGTTGTCAATCTAGAGCCACAAATCTCTTCGTAAATTTCATATATCAATTCGCGATATTGCATGATATAGGTAAAAGCTGTAAGTGCTCCAGTATCCACTCCAACTATAGAGTTGCAAATAAGATGATCCGCGATACGTGCTAGTTCCATTATTATTACACGCATATAGTCTACCCTCTTAGGCGTTTGTACATGCAACAACTTTTCGCAAGTCATGTGCCAGCCCATATTGTTGATAGGGCTGCTGCAATAGTTCAGCCTATCGGTAATGGGAGTTACTTGATAAAGAGGTCTTCTTTCGGCTAATTTTTCAAAGGCTCGATGAATATAACCAACGGTCTGTTCGGATGATACAATCCTTTCGCCATCCATTTCCAATATATTTTGGAAAACGCCGTGTGTGGCAGGATGCGTTGGCCCCAAATTTAGCGTCGATGTCTTCTTCTCAATCGAGCCCTCAGGAAGTGCTACATTTTGTATATTTTGTTCGTCCATCATTTCCGATTCGATTAATCAACTTTAACAAAACTTCTATTCAAATAGTGCCATAGATCAACGTCCAAACATAGTATCGTCCTTATCAATTCGCGTCTGATCTTCCAGAGGAAATTCCTTTCTCAATGGGAAATAATTCATTTCGGGAACATTCATTATTCTAATCAAATTGGGATGTCCTATAAAATTCACACCAAAAAAATCGTAAGCTTCTCGTTCCAACCAATTGGCTGTAGCATATAATGATGTTGCAGTAAATACATCAGGCTGATTTACATCTGCAAATACTTTGAAACGTATACGTACATTATCTTTTAGATTATGTAAATGATAAACGACCGCTAGCTCCATACCTTTTTTTTCTGGATAATGAACAACCGTCAGATCTGTTAAAAATCGAAAGTTAAGCGTGTCATCATCGTACAAGAACTGTAAAACCTTGATATTGTTTGCCTTATTGGTTTCGAAAGTCAGCATGCCATATGGTTCCTCAAAATTGGCAACCTGATCTCCAAATTTTTCTTCCAATTTATTTTGAACAAAAGCATTATCCATGCTATAATCCGTTTAATCTTGATTGTATTGAAATTCCCAATTCTGACTAATCTATGCCATAACTTTGCATAAGATCTTTATATTCTGGGCTATTACGTCGACGAAGACTTTCATTTTTCACTAAATCCTGGATACGCATGAATCCGTCAATAATCGCCTCTGGACGAGGCGGACATCCCGGGACATACACGTCTACTGGAATAATCTGATCTATACCTTGCAATACAGAATAAGTATCAAAAATACCACCAGAACAAGCACATGCACCAACAGATAACACCCAACGTGGCTCAGACATCTGCAAATAAACTTGTTTCAAAACAGGTCCCATTTTTTTGGAAATCGTCCCCATGACCATTAATAAATCACATTGACGAGGTGTAAAAGCTAATCTTTCCGCACCAAATCGAGCAAGGTCATAGTTAGCGGCCATTGTAGCCATGAATTCAATGCCACAACAAGAGGTAGCAAATGGCAAAGGCCAAATGGAAAATTTCCTTCCTAGCGTAATCACGCTTTCAAGATTGGTAGCAAAATAGCCTTCCCCTCCATTGCCTCCGGGAACATTAATCAATGCGATATTGTCCTGGATATCTGGCTTTTTGGGGTGACTGTTAAATCTCACAGGACGCGACATAGCAAAACCGTTTAAGTGTTATAAAGTAAGTGTCCTATCTTAGAAAAATATCAAAAAACGCAATCTATAAAGTATCAAAACAAATGTACCATCCAAGTTCCAAAAAAGCAAATCCCAATTGTTAAATAATGATTGGTAGTCAAACACAAAACGATTAAACCAATCATTATATCAAAACTAGTCTTCCCAAATAAGAGCTTTCTTTTTGATAATATAAAAAAAGCCAATCATGAAAAATGCAACAAAAAGCAATACTTCACCAAAGCCGGTCCAACCCAAGGATTTGAAATTAACGGCATAAGGATAGAAAAAAATCACTTCCACATCGAACAATACAAAAAGAATAGCAACCAAAAAATATTTTATGGCCATCGGTTGGCGCGCATCTCCATGACTGGGTATACCACTAGCAAAAGTCTCCAGCTTTTTTTTGGATCTTCTTTTTGGTCCCAAAAAATTGGAGATAAGAAGTGTACTTCCCACAAATCCAATAGCGAACACTAATTGGATAACGACAGGCAAATAACTCACGGTAGTATTCGCAGTGTCCAAGACAATTCCAGGTAAAATAGTTGTCAACAAGTTCATACGGCTAAAAATTTGAATGACCAGACAAATATAAAGAATTGATTAGAAAAACAAAACATGTCATTTTTAGAAACTTGCTATACAATAATCAAACTTCCATTTTCCATACAAACAGATTTTCCAAGGCTGCAATAATACGATACGGAGGTTTCGCTGTAAAAATTCCACTTTTAAAACCCTTCCTCACTCCTCTTAAAAATAAATAAACAACGCCTCCAAACTGCTTTTCATAATTAAAATAAGGCAATTGAGAAGCAAGCATCCTTTTTGCAGCAACTATGTAAAGTAAATACTGCAGGTGATAATTGTTTTCATTCATCGCCGCTAGTACTCCATCCTTGTTATAGTCTGTCAAGTTATAACCTAAATAATTGGACTTCCAGTCCATCAGATAGTATTTGCCATTATGTTCAAAGAAAAGGTCGATTTTCCCATTCATGAGACCATCAAGTGTATCCATGTCAAATCTTCTAGTATTAACCGAACAGTAGTCTTTTAAAACAAACCTAACTTGATCATAGTCGAAATGCTGAAAAGGAAAATCAAATTCCAATTCTGACAGTCGCTTATTTTTAGTAATCTGGTTGAGCTGAAATGACTCACCTCCTATTTCTATATCTAAGTTTAACACATTGTCCAATAGTAATTCTATATTAGGCATAACTTCCTCTACCCGATTAGGAAGGTAGCTTTGCAAAATTTTTCTTACTACATCAGTTCGCCTTTTATCCGTAGCAAAATCAATGTTTTCCAAAATACCATGCAGTAGATTTCCACTTGCTGCTCCAAACTTTAATTGGTTGAAAACAAAAGCATCATAAGGATTTTCAAACTGGCTACTTTTTTCTTTTAAAGAAATTTCGCCGTGATTAGACAATGCGGTAAAACTCAATCTACGCCAGTTAGTTTCTTTTAGTTCAAAATGCGTAGCTATCAATGGCTTGAAACTAGAATTGTTGTCGACTCTTTCAAATGACGGCAACTCAATACTATTAGCAATAGTCTCATCACTATAAATAACATCATCGCTAAGACTATCAAAAAAAGGAGACAAACTTGATTTTGATTCGCGCTGTGAATGTAAAACATAAAATTTATAGGCAGATCTAGTGATTGCGACATATATCAATCGACGATTCTCACGTTCTTGCTCAATTTCATAGTTTATCTTTTCTTCTTCTGATAGAAACTCAACTTCCTTTGTCAGATATTTAGCATTCTCTTCATCATAAATATGGACAAATGTTTTTTTGGACGACAAAGAGCTATTCATGTCAAGAAACGGAGCAATAACTATATCATACTCAAGACCTTTAGACTTATGTATTGTAACAATCTTGACTGTATTCTCATCACTTTCCATTCTGAGTTCGTACTCGTCACCAGAATGCTCCA
>QFOI01000275.1 GCA_003241175.1 Pseudopedobacter saltans | reverse complement strand
CTGAACGGTTACGAAATCAAGAAAATCGTAACGACTTGCCCTCACTGTTTCAATACACTGAAAAACGAATATCCTGAACTGGGTGGCAATTATGAAGTCATCCACCACACTACTTTTTTACAACAGTTGATTGACGAAGGCAAAATTGTCATGAAAGAAGGCGGAACTTTCAAAGGTAAAAAAATCACTTATCATGATAGTTGTTACCTCGGACGTGCCAACAATATCTATGAAGCACCAAGGAAAGTATTGGAAATACTAGATTCCGAACTTATTGAAATGAAACGTTGCCGTACTACTGGATTTTGCTGTGGTGCCGGTGGCGCACAGATGTTCAAGGAAGATGAAAAAGGTAAAGAAAGAATCAACGTTGACCGCGCAAGAGAAGCTGTGGAAACCGGCGCGACAGTTATAGCTTCTGCCTGTCCATTTTGCAATACGATGATGATGGACGGTGTTAAAAACCAAGAAAAAGAGGATTCTGTAAAGGTTTTGGATATTGCAGAGATCATCGCGGAAAGTATGGCGTAAGAATTGTTAATAAATAAAACGAGAAGCGTAACAAAGGAATATCCATTGTTACGCTTTTTCTTTATTTTTAGATCTGTTTTCTATACAATACTACCATCATGAAAAAAGCTTTGAGTTTCATTGTTCTCTTTATATTTTTTTCCCAAATAAACGCTCAGAATTTTGTTGCAGTCAACGACTTGATAGCACGCCGAGTTCCTTGGCTAAAAAATAAAGTTTTGTTCGAAAAACTAGGAAAGACCAATGAAGGAAAAGAAATATTTACACTGGAATCAAAGAACAAAAAAATCGTCATTGGCGCATCGTCAACATCCGCTGCGACCAAAGCGCTAGGTTATTACCTAAAAACGTATTGCTTCCGAACCTTATCCCATCTAGGCGACAATTTATCTGCACCTGTGCAAATACCCGTGATACCTGAAAAAGAAACCGTAATATCGTCTTTCGACATTAGATATGCTTTAAACTATTGCACAATCAGTTACTCCATGGCTTTTTATGGTTGGGAGCAATGGCAGCACGAATTGGACTATATGGCTCTAAACGGAGTCAACTTAGTCTTAAACCCTGTAGGTGTCGAAAAAGTATGGCAAAAAGTCTTAAATAAATATGGCTACACCGGTAAAGAAATTGCCCAGTTTATACCAGGACCAGGTTTTACTGCATGGTGGTTGATGGGCAATTTGAGTGGGTGGGGAGGCCCTGTCACCAATCAGTATATCGACAACCAGAGTCGACTTGAAAAAAACATTCTAAAACGAATGGAACAATTAGGCATCGAACCGGTTTTTCAAGGTTTCTACGGAATGGTTCCAGATGATTTAAAAAAGAAATATCCCGAATGGAAAATTGTCGACCAAGGAAAATGGGCAGGGGGTTTCAAAAGGCCAGAAATACTACTTCCAACAGACCCTCATTTTGCCGAAATGGCAGCATCATATTATAGTGCAGTCAAAGAATTATACGGTAATGACATTCATTATTTTGGTGGCGAACCTTTTCATGAAGGAGGTATAACAAAAGGAATTGACGTTGTTACATGTGCCAAAATCATTCAAGAAACCATGCAAAAAAACATACCCAACAGCACATGGGTTTTGCAAGGTTGGCAAGCAAATCCGACGGATAAGCTTTTGGATAAATTGGATAAATCTCATGTATTGATTCAAGAACTTTTTGGGGAAAACACAGACAATTGGTTTAAAAGAAAAGGCTATAACAACACACCTTTTATTTGGTGTACCGTGACTAATTTTGGTGAAAAACAAGGGCTTTATGGTAAGTTGCAGCGCTTTGCTGATGAGGTTTACAGAGCCAAGACAAGTACCTATGCGAACGAAATGAAAGGGATCGGGATCATGCCGGAAGGTATCAATAACAATCCTGTAGTCTATGATTTTGTGCTAGACCTAAATTGGCATAAGGAGAAAGTGAACGCAAATGAATGGATTTCTTCCTTTGTAAAAGCTAGATATGGTACGGACAATCAAGATCTACAAAATGCCTGGAGCATTTTCCTAGAGACTGTTTACAGAAGTTTTAGTGAATATCAAGAAGGACCGCAGGAATCCATTTATTGTGTCCGCCCATCTTTGCAAGCTGGCAGCGCCTCCACATGGGGAACTAGAAGGCGAAATTATGATACAGCATTGTTTGCAAAAGGCGTTCAACTTTTTTTAAAAGCCGAAAAAAACATTCCAACAACAGAAACATATGCAATTGACAAAGTAGACTTTCAAAGACAAGTAAATTCCAATAGTGGAGAGACTGCCTACCAAAAAATGATTGACGCTTACAATGCAAATGACATTAATAGATTTCAATTAACTTCTTCCACTTTTTTAAAAGGCATTTTGACACAGGATTCATTGCTATCCACAAATAAGTTTTTCACATTGGACAGATGGCTTACTGAAGCGAAAGTGTTAGGAAAAGAAAATAAGGACATGGCAAATTTTGTACACAAAAACGCCAAAATGCAGATTTCCATTTGGGGTCCGACATCCAATCCTGAAACAGATCTCCACGACTATGCCAATAAAGAATGGAGCGGAATGATGAAATCATTTTACTACGTACGTTGGAAAATGTTCGTGGAAAATTGTATGAAACAACTTAAAGGCGAAAATCCAATTGATGTTGATTATTTTAGTTTTGAAAAGGATTGGGTATTGAAATAAAAAAGATAAAGAAGTGAATAGCATTAAAAAAAATATCATTAGAGCAATTTTTTTCTTCATATTGTTGCTGACAATCTCTTTAAAAGATGTGAATGCTCAGAATAGATTATTAGATTCTGTTATTTCGACAATTAAGAATAAGTCAGTTTACAAAAATCGTATCAATTGGGATAAAACAATACCTCTTTTAAATTCATTCATAGACAAAGATATCAAAGACTCGGTTTTGGCAATTCTTCCATCAATACAAAAACTATATACGCTATTGGGAGACAAACATGGGTACGTTCAGTATAAAGGGCAAACTTATCATGGAAATTTTGTCACAACAAAAAATACCAAAAGCCTAAACTATTTAAAAGAAAAATACACAGATGAAAATATTGCTTTTCGCACAAAACTTTTAAAAAACAATATTGGTTATATTTCTATCCCAGCTATGCAGATTGATGCATCTGACCCCAATATTTTCAAAGACACATCTCTTCTTTTTCAATCCATTTCCAACAGAGCAAAAATCATTCAAGATAGTTTACTTGCTCTTTTATCAAATCATCTTGAAGGACTTATAGTCGATTTAAGACTTATTCCTGGTGGAACTATGTTCATAATATTAGAAGGACTTGCGCCAATTTTAGGAGATGGCATCTTCATGTACAATAGAAACAGTAAAGGGAACTATACAACCTATAAAAAAAAAAACAATAACCTATACGAAGACTCAATACGAATGGCCTATACATCAAATCCTTCTACCAAAATTCCTAAACTAAAAATAGTGATTCTAATTAGTTCAATTACTGCAAGTGCTGGAGAACAAACTGCTATCAGTTTTAAAGGGAAAAAGGATGTCGTCTTTATTGGAGACTCCACTGCCGGCTTCACAACAATGAACGGTGTAAAAAACAATTGGTATAAGGATTTTATTTTTACTTATGTTGATGCAACAACATTAGATCGCCATAAAAACACTTATGATGATAAAGTTATTCCAGATATTCTAGTTAGAGGTGGTGACAATTTTGAAGATTTAAATAGAGACAAGAAGATAATTGCTGCACTACAATGGCTTAAGAAATAACACACGATTTTATGAAATTCAACGCACTTCGCCCCATATTGTGGACCGAACAATTAGAAGAAACAATACAGTTTTATTGCACCATATTGGATTTTCATATTGGGGAACAAAATGCAGATTGGGGTTGGGCTTCATTGTATAAGGATGATGTAGAAATCATGTTATCCTTACCCAACAAACATGAAGGGTTTGACAAGCCAAAGTTTACGGGAAGTTTTTATTTCAATGTAGAAAATGTAGAAGAGGTTTGGTCTAAAATAAAAGACAAAACAAATATCTGCTATCCAATAGAAATTTTCGAATGGGGAATGCGCGAATTTGCCATTTATGACAACAATGGGTATATCTTGCAGTTTGGACAGGAAATAGAATAAGTCCTTATTCCTTCGTAATTTTGCCATACAAATATGCACAATATGGATTTATCATTTAAACAATATATTCCAGAAGATTTTTCACCATCCTCAAGGATTTGGATATATCAAAGCAATCGACTGTTGAGTATTCCGGAAGTGATGCAAGCGGATGAGATTTTACAGGAATTTGTAGGACAATGGGCAACGCATGGTACCGCCAATAAAGGTTTTGCACGTATTTTATTTGGGCAGTTTATTGTATTGATGGCAGATGAAAGTTCGCATACTGTCAGTGGTTGCAGCACAGACTCATCAGTTCGGGTCATCAAACAGTTGGAATCACTGTTGAAAGTCAATCTATTTGACCGTCAATTATTGGCATTTGTCGTAAAAGATAAAGTACAATGTATTCCGATGAACCAACTTAATTATGCAATCGAACATGAATTTGTCACTGCAGATACCTTGTATTTCAATAATTTGGTTCAAACCAAACAAGATTTTTTGGATAAATGGATCATTCCAATAAGTAAATCTTGGCTAGCCTCGAAGTTGAGTTTGAAAGCAAATGCGTAAGTAATTTTCCTTTTTTTAATTTTTACTTTTTAAATGCAAAAACTGAGCATGGACGACCTCAACCGTATTTCGGTAGAGGAATTTAAAGACACGGAAAAAATCCCATTGGTTATTGTTTTGGACAATATACGCAGCATGCACAATGTCGGAAGCGTATTTCGCACTTCGGATGCTTTTTTGGTCAATAGTATTGTTCTTTGTGGCTTCACTCCTCGCCCACCACATCGTGACATCAACAAAACAGCCTTAGGCGCAACGGAAACCGTAACTTGGCAATACAGCGAATCCACATTAGATGCAGTCAACCATCTTAAAAATGAAGGTTACAAAATCTACGGCATCGAGCAAGTAGACAATAGTATTGAACTGGAAAAATTCCATTTAAATAAAGACG
>QFOI01000274.1 GCA_003241175.1 Pseudopedobacter saltans | reverse complement strand
AGGTTGCCAAAGGTAACCAAATAGCAGATAAATGGTATTTATTGGGCAAATATTTATTCCTTTTCCAAAAAATGATGCTATTTAGTATTTCATATTAAAGTATTATGGATTACTTTTGCAGCCAAAATAAACTAGGCTTCAGAGTAGCGATGCTCTTTGGTTTAAAATAGAAAATACTAATATGCCCGGACAATTACAGGAAGTTCGTACCCGCATCAAATCCGTTCAGTCTTCACAACAGATGACGAAAGCCATGAAGATGGTTAGTGCTGCCAAGCTACGTCGTGCGCAAGATGCTATCTTGCAAATGCGTCCCTATGCTGTCAAACTTCAGGAAATGCTTAGCAATATCATTGCCAGCCTGCAAGGTGATGCTGCCCTTTCTTTAGGAGAAGAAAGACCTGTTGAAAAAGTTCTTTTGATCGTAATTACCAGTGACAGAGGTCTTGCAGGTGGTTACAATTCTAATTTGGTCAAATTGGCGAAAGAAGTCATTGCTACCAAATATGCAGAACAAAATGTTAAAGGCAATGTTACCATCTGGAATATTGGTAAAAAGGGTTACGAAGCATTGACAAGTACCGGCTATAACACGAAAGACACTTACAAAGACCTTTTGACTCATATCAGTTTTGACAAAGTACAAGAAGCAGCTCAAGCCGCCGTCAAAGCTTTTAACAATAAAGAATTTGACAAAGTAGAAATTATTTATAGCCATTTCAAGAATGCAGCTACTTTGATCCAAACAGACGAAACATTCTTACCTATTCCCAAAATTGAGGCGAAAGAAAACAACGACAATCAGATTGACTTTATTTTCGAACCATCCAAAGAAGAGTTGATCGCTACGCTTGTTCCGAAAATCCTCAATACTCAATTGTACAAAGCTGTATTGGATGCCAACGCAAGTGAACATGGTGCTCGTATGACCGCTATGGACAAGGCAAGTAACAACGCTGGTGAAATATTGAAAAATCTGAAAATTTCCTACAACAGAGCTCGTCAAGCAGCCATCACGACCGAATTAACAGAAATCGTCAGTGGTGCAGCCGCATTGGAAGGTTAGTTGTTCTAAAAATAAGTTTAAAAAGAAAGCGCATTTGAATTATCAAATGCGCTTTCTTTTTGCATCCGTTTCGTTTTCTGCCAGAAAGTCATATATTAGCAAAAAGCCAAATGGATATGTCAGGAAGAATTTTACTTTTTTTAATGGCCATTTCTTGCATTGCCTGCCATCAATCAATGCAGTCTTTGCAAACAATCATTCCCAACCCACAACCAAGCCTTTCTGACAATGACAATATTGCCATCTTACAACCTTATGATACATCCGATATACCGAACAGTTACATTGTAGGTCGCATCAGTACTCCGGCAAAAGGAATTTCGACGATCAATAGTATTACTAAAATAATGCACACCTATGATTCCATAGCTCAAAAAAATGGCGCAAACATCATTCGGTTTCTTAATGTCAACTATGGAAGGACATCCAAAGAACCAGACAGAGCAACGGCTGTTTTGTACAGAGTACCCGATATTAGAAAATACGAAAAAAGAATAGTGTGGACTTCCAAAAGAAAATTGACATGGGAAGATTTTAAAGGTAAAATTCCCGATACACTCTTAAGGAACTACAATTACAGTTCTTATGCGAGCATTGGTATACAACATCGTTCTAATGCGGCGTTTTTAGTTGGGTCAGGTAATTTTTTCGTTCTTTCTACATTTGATTGCAGTAGAAGTTGGTATCGCCCTTATGCCTATTTTCAAACCAATTTTCTGGAATTTCAACAAGGGTTATTTGACTTGACGGAACTCTATGCCAGAAAGATGAGACAAGAACTCGCATCCAAAAACGTAAAAGACAAAAATACTTTTACACAAAATGTAGACAAAACTTTAAGCAAACAATACAAAGAAGCCCAAACACAATTTGTACAAGCAACAAAAGGAGGTTCTGATGCGGAAGCCCTAAAAGAATGGCATGAAAAAATATGGGCCGAGTTGGCAAAAATGTAACACTATTGGCGAATGACCACTTGCGTACCTATTGGAAGCGCTCCATACAGTTCTTCAATATCTTTGTTTTTCAATGCGATACATCCATCTGTCCAGCTTTGATATTGATCGATGGTGTAATCTTCATGCGGCCAAGTGCCATGAATCCCTATTGCTGATCCTATTTTTGCAGTTGCAGGGATGAGACCTTTTGCTTTACGATCATTAAATTTTTGAACATCTTCCGCATTAGGATAGTCAAGCATAAAAAAACTGTTCCAGTTTTTACTCTTTGTTTTCGAAATGATATGGTAGGTACCTTCGGGTGTCTTGCGATCACCTTCCACCATTTTATCTCCTAAATCTTTGTTACCAAAAACACAAGGATAGGTAGCCAACCAACCTTTTTCGTCGAACACATACAGTTCGTAACTGTCTTTGTCAATGACTACTAAATATCCAGGAAGAATGTTTCTTGAATGGAAAGAAGTGTTGACAACAAAAACAGAAAGAATTAAAACAACAATTAAAAAACGACTTGACATGAATGTAGATTAGACTTATTGATAACGCTCAGCTGCTGCAATTTCATATTTTTTTCAGTTAAATTATCTTTTTTTAAGGAAGTTTTAGCATCCTTTTTTTTATTTCAACAAATATCCTATCATCTTTGCCTAATCGTTAATTATTTATGTAATTCATATATGAGAATATTATCTTTTCTGATGCTTTCTGCCAGTATTTTACTTTTTGGATGTAAAAACAATAAGCCTGAGTCAGGTAGCACTTTTGAAGTTAATGGAAAGATTTCTAAAGTAAAAGCCCAACATGCCTATCTCGAAGAACTTGGTTTCGACTCCCCTACTCCAGAAATTCTGGACTCTACCACTGTCAAATCGGATGGTTCTTTTACACTAAAAGCCATCAGCAAAGGAGAAAGCCTGTACCGTATCGTTGTTGACGGAAATTACAATGTGATATTTGTCAACGATAATGACAAAATAGAAATCAATATCGATCCGGAAAACGATCGCCATCCGGAAATCAAAGGGTCACCGGCATCTTCCTCTTTGTATAGTTTCCTCAATGATTTTGCCAACAAGGATTCTTCGATAGCGGCTACAAAGACAATCATCGATTCTATCAACAACCGTGAAGTTCCGATCAAAAAACAGGACAGCGTCATCAATAGTTTGGAAGAAAAAATGAAGCATTCGCTTTCCGAAATTAATGACAATGTTAAGAGTTTCGTACAATCAACGAGTAGTCCAGCAGCGGCAGCGTATATCCTCGTGCAAGGAACCAAAACAATGAAACCAGACGAACTGTTGCCATTGGCAGAAAGTGTATTAAAAAAATTCCCGACCAATCATAGCCTCGCAGCTTTGACGAGTTTAATGAAAGTCAATAGTGCTGGCAGTGACCGCGCAAGCCAAAACTATCCTTTATTAGGACAGCAAGCTCCAGACTTGACTATGACTGACATCAATGGCAAAACAATGTCTATCAGCCAGTTTAAAGGAAAATATTTGCTAGTGGATTTCTGGGCAAGTTGGTGCGGTCCGTGTAGAGAAGAAAATCCAAACGTTGTGGCTGCATACAATAAATTCAAAAACAAAAATTTCACCATATTAGGTGTTTCACTTGACAAGGAAAAAGATTCTTGGGCAAAAGCAGTCAAAGATGACCATCTTGATTGGAATCAGATGAGTGATTTAAAATTTTGGGATAGCGAAGCGGTTGGGAAATACCAGTTTGATGGAATTCCTTTCAATGTTCTCATTGATCCAAACGGAAAAATAATCGCCAGTAGTTTAAGAGGACCAGATCTGGAAAAGAAACTCTCCGAAGTATTAAAATAACAACAACATAAAGGCTGCCGCTGGCAGCCTTTATGTTGTGAACTAAAAATCACAGAACGATCTCAATTATATTTTTCTTCCAGTCAGAAATCTATAATAAATTCGCAATGGTTTTTGCTAAAACAATACTCTTAAAAAACGAATTATGAAAAAATTGATCGGCTCACTTTTTATGGTTAGCGTCATGCTTCAAGCATGCAAAAACTCATCCAATAAAGACCATTCCGCACCAAAAGACATACTTGTAACCGACATAGACTCGACCACAATACCAGGAGACGATTTCTTTCAATATGCCAATGGCGGTTGGTTAAAGCGCAATACCATTCCAGATGATGAAACGTCCTGGGGTATCGGTTATCTTGTAGAAGAAGAATTGTACAAACGTAAAAAAACGATCAATGAAGATGCCTTGAAAAGCAATGATGTGACGAGCCAACTCATCGCTAATTTCTGGCAAAGTGGAATGGATACGGTCAATATAGACAAGCAAGGAATCAAACCTTTGCAATCAGAGCTCGATTCTATTTCCAATCTTCGTACTACACAACAAGTGGTTTCTTACGCAGCAAAGTTGCAACGCATCGGTGTAGATGTTTTATACTCACCTGCAGTGTATCAGGACCAAAAACATAGTGACGAAATGGGTTTGTACGTCAACCAAGGGGGATTAGGCTTGCCCAACAGAGACTATTATTTCAATACGGACAAAAGAACAAGCCATATAAGGTCAGTATATCCTACTTATATTGCCAAGACGTTTATCAATATGGGAATTGATAGCGTACAAGCAAAAGTCAAAGCGGCCAATATTGTGTCATTCGAAACAAAACTAGCGGCCAAATCGAGAAAACTAGAAGCCTTACGAGATCCTTATAAAAATTACAACAAGTTCGCTATCAATGATTTTGACAAAAAATATCCCAATGAAGAATGGAAAAACAGTTTGCATACTATTGGTGTTCATAGTGTTGACAGCATCATTGTTGGTCAACCTGAATTTTTGTCCGAGTTAAATTCGCTTTTGAAATCGACCCCAGTCGAAACGTTGAAAGATTATCTGACATTTCATTTGATTAGTACTTATAGCAAATACTTAAGCCAACCTTTTCAGAATATCTATTTTGATTTTTATAGTAAGGAAATACGCGGTGCCAAAGCGATGAAACCACGTTGGAAAAGAGTTTTGGATGTCGAGGAAAGTACCATTGGAGAAGCAGTTGGGCAATTGTTTGTAAAAGAATATTTCAATGAAAATGCG